>JAURNJ010000221.1 GCA_030830245.1 Novosphingobium sp.
GGCCATGACCCGATCTCCTATGTCAGCAGGCTGTCGACAAAGGCCGCAGTGGCTTCGAAACTTTCGACAGAGCCGACAAGGTCCGCCCCGCGAACCGGTGCGACATGCTCCATGCCTTCCACCACTAGCAGTTCGGACCGCACGCCGGCAGCGAGCAGCTTTTCATGGAGCGACACGGAATCGTCGCGCAACGTTTCGATGTCGCCGACATTGATGAATGCAGACGGGAAACCGGCCAGATCGGCGAACAGGGGCGAAGCGATCGGATGCTTGAGGTCGAAACCCTGCATATAGGTATCGGAAGCGGTCTGCGCGGAGGCTTCGGGAAACAGCAGGTCGGTTTCGGCATTGTCCTTGAACGATGCGGCAGTGATCGTCATGTCGACCCAGGGCGAATACAGCAGTGCCCCGTCGATGCGCGGTGCGCCTTGCGATGCGGCATAGACGCCCAGCGCCGCCGCGAGGCCGCCTCCCGCCGAATCGCCGCCAACCAGCAGCGGCGCATCGCCGATGCGGGCGCGCAGGGCGCCGAGCGCCTTCCACGCATCGTTGAAACCGGCGGGAAAGGGATTCTCTGGCGCGAGCCGGTAGGCAGGAAGCACGACTGCTATCCCGCAGCGATCGGCCAGGCGCTCGGCAAAGGCAGTGTCGTTTTCCGGCCTGCCCAGCCGGTAGCCGCCACCGTGCAGCATCAGCAGCCAGGCGCGCGGCGACTCGTCTTTCGGCAGCACGGTCAGCGTGCGGATGCCATCGATCACTTCCTCGGCAGCCGGACGCTCCGGCCCCGGCAACATTCCGGCCTCTGCCGCCTTTGCCATCATCGCGCGGCGTTCGGCGAGATCCGCTGGGGCTTCGCGGCCAGCGCGTTCTGCCGGAATCGTGATCGACTGACTCATTTGGGTTGCTCTCCCGGATTGCGTGCCGCTACCGTTGGGCCGCTTCGTTCTCGCGCAGGGGATATGAGATTTCGGTGCGGTCATCGAGTCCATATTTCGCAAAATCGCACCATCGCCCGGAGCAAGGATGGCAGGCGATTTGCACGCGCGATTGACGGTGCAGCCCAAACCGGATATGTCTCACCGGGCGAATAATAATTCACTATTTAGAATTAACGGAGCAGGACCCTGGAATATTCAGCCTACATCGATGGCGCGTTCGTAAAGGGCGAGGGCGCCGAGTTCGCGGTCGAAAATCCGTCGGACGAAACGACGGTCGATACCGTCGCCAGCGTATCGCCGGCGCAGGTCGAGGCGGCAATCCTCGCCGCGCGACGCTCTTTCGACAGCGGCGTGTGGTCTGGCCTGTCGATGAAGGAACGCGGGGCCGCGATGACCCGCTTTGGCGAGGCGCTGCGCGGGCATGAGGCGCGTCTGCGCGAACTGGCCGTGACCGAAGCCGGATGCCCGATCAGCTCGCAGGTGATGTTCGCGCAGGTCGACGGGCCGCTGCGCATGACCGACGAGATCATCGGCATGGCGCTCACCATGCCGGATTTCGAGGATAATCCGGTTCCCCTGCACGAACGCGTCACGCCCTATTACGTCATTCAGAGCATCAAGCGCTGGACGCCGGTGGGCGTCGTTTCCGCGATTTCGGCCTACAACGTGCCGCTGTTCACTGCCTTCTGGAAGGTGGTTCCCGCGCTGATGACCGGCAATTCGGTCGTCCTGCGGCCCAATCCGCTGACGCCGATTTCCTCGCTGATCTTCGCCCAAGCGGCCGAGGAGGCGGGACTCCCGCCCGGTGTCATGAACGTGTTGATCGAACAGGGGATCGAAGGCGGGCAGATGATGTCCGAACATCCCGCGGTCGATCTCGTCAGTTTCACCGGCTCGTGCGATGTCGGCGTGAAGGTTGCGCAGCAGGCCGCGCCCACCCTGAAGCGGCTGGTGCTCGAACTGGGCGGCAAGTCCGCACAGATCGTCCTGCCCGATGCGGTCGATCGCGCGCCATTCCTTGGCCAGATGGTCTGCGGCTCGCATGCCGGTCAGGGCTGCGTGCTGGGCACGCGCATTTTCGTGCCGGAGGAAAGCAAGGCAGAGGTGCTCGAAAAGATGGGCGCTGCCGCCTCTTCGCTGAAGATCGGCGTGGCCAGCGATCCCGCGACCCAGATTGGCCCGGTGATCAGCGCAGGCCAGCGCGCGCGCTGCGAACGCTTCGCCCAGGCTGCGGTCGACGCCGGCGGCAAGGTCGTGGCAGGCGGCAAGCGCCCGGCGCACATGGACAAGGGCTATTTCTGGGAAGCGACCATCCTCGACCTGCCGGACAACAAGAACCCGGCGGCGCAGGAGGAGATCTTCGGACCCGTGGTCGGCGTCATCGGCTATCGCGACCTCGACCACGCCATCGAGATGGCCAACGACACGCGCTTTGGCTTGTCCGGCCACATCCACGGCGTGGACAAGGTCAAGTCGCTCGAAGTGGCCAAGCGCATCCGCAGCGGTGCCGTCAACGTCAACGCCGGGTTCTCTTCGGCCTATGCTTCGGGCGGCGGCATCAAGATGAGCGGCCTCGGGCGCGAACGCGGCATCGAAGGCCTGCGCGAATTCCAGATCCAGACCACTATGAACATCGGCGGCTGAGAGAGCTCCACCGGAACAAAGGAACAGACGATGGCGACCAAGGCAGCGGAAAATCTCGAAGCGGCATTGTTCTCGGACAACCCCGAATACCAGGCAATGTTCGACGTGAACCAGCAGGGCATCAATGCCGGTTCCGAAGAGGGCAAGGACTATACCGACGATATGGACGCCCTGCTGGAGCGCGGTGCGGTGCAGGAAGGAACGATGCGCTCGCACCTCGGCCTGTCGGGCGGCAGTTTCGAGATGAAGGGCGCCGAGCGGGTCTTCACCTTCTATTCCTACCGCGCGAACGAGATCGGCTGGCGCGAGAACACGCTGTTCTCGTCCGAAGGCTATCAGAAGATGAGCGTCTTCCAGATGATCGGACCGACCATCCTCTCGATGGTGGGCAAGCAGCACAAGCGCATGCGCGCCGCGGCACAGCCGCTGTTCAAGCGCCCTCGCGTGCTTGGCTGGTGGAATGCGCGGTTCGTGCAGGACACCGTCGACGTGTTGCTCGATCGGGTCGCGCGCTCGGACAGCAACCGCACTGACTTGAACGCCAACCTGTGCGCTCCGCTGCCGATGGCCGTGATTACGCGGGCGATCGGCCTTGAGGGCACCAGCGTCATCGACTTCCGCTTCCACCTGAACCGCAGCACTTTCGGCCACGGCGACATCTCGATGGAGGACCGGCTGGCCTCGTTCCAGTATGTCGACCGCGTGCTTAACGAAGTGGTCGCCAAGAACCTGAGCGAGCCGGGCGACAACGTCATTTCGAGCCTGATGCGCAACGAAGTGACCGAAGAGGACGGCTCCAAGCGCAAGCTCACAAAGGAAGAGATTTTCGGCTTCTGCAAGCTGGTGATCTTCGCCGGCGGCGGCACCACCTGGCGCCAGCTGGGCATCACGATCTATGCGCTGCTCACCAACTATCACTTCTGGGAAGCCTGCCGTGAGGACCGCACCCTGATCGAACAGGCGGTGGACGAGAGCCTGCGCTGGGCCGCGACCGACCCGGTATTCCCGCGCTACTGCGTAGAGGACACCGAAGTGGCCGGCGTGTTCATCCCGGCAAATTCGCAGATCCAGCTTTGCCTTCACACGGCAAACCACGATCCCGAAGTGTTCGAGAACCCCAAGGCCTACGATATCTTCCGCCACAAGGAGCACCACATGGGCTTCGGCTTCGGGCCGCACCGGTGCCTTGGCATGGATGTCGCCAAACAGGAGATGGTGCTGGCGATCAACGGTCTGATGGATCGCTTCCCGAACATGCGGCTCGATACCGATGCTCCGGCTCCGATCCTGGGCGGACTGGAGCATCGCGGCGTAACCTCGCTGCCGGTGGTCTTTTCCTGACGCGTCTCACGATTTGCCTGTGGCAGCGCAAGCTGCCACAGTGATTCGCGATGAATACGCACAGCTTTCCACCGCCACCGCGTTCAACCGCGAATCCAGCGCCTGTTCGCGCCGCCAATTCGATCCGCCGCACGACCAGTATCGACGTGTCCTGGCCCGACGGGGTCGATAACCCGCGCCTGTTCGTTGGCCGCGTGCGCGATTATCGCACCGGCGAGGCGGGCACTCCGGGCACCGAGCTCGATCATGCCGAGCTGCGCGCCGTGCTCGACGACGACAAGACCATCCGTTCGATTTCGGCCACGCCGGAACCGTCGCGCTTGCAGGAGCTGGTAGGCCACCGCGCGGGCGGGCACCTGCGCATGTTCATCCGCTACATCATGCCCGAACTGGTCGAGAACGCGGTGCCGATCTATCTCGTGCTCGACGATCTTTCCGGTTCGGCCCTCGTCTCCAACATCGCATGGTCGATGTGGGATCCCACGCTGATGCTGGACCGGCGCGCCGACATGTCGAACGAGGATTTCGAGGCGATGATGGCCGGCCGCGCCAACGTCTGCTGGGGGCTCGCCGAAGGCAACTCGGGCTTGACCTTCCGGCGCGACGTCAGCGAAGTGGCGGCCGCCGATGCGGGCGAGCTGCGCAATCCCGCCGACCCGCTTGGCTGGCATGAATTCGCCGAGAACGAGGGATACGGGTTTCGCCGGGCGCGGCGGATCGACGTGTGGCTCGATCCTGCCAGCGGCTTGCTGACCATCGATTCGGCGTTTCAGGACAGCGCCAAGAAGAAGGACGGCGGGCGCACCGCGATCCACGAATACCTACTGCGCGTGACTGCCGATCCGGAAACGCTCGAAGTGCTTTCGCTCGAACCGGTGCCGCGCATCCTCCCGTTTCCCGAGTGCCCCGGCGCGGTTGCCAACACGCAGCGGCTGGTCGGATCGAGCCTTGCCGACATTCGCGACGAAGTGCTGCGCCAGTTGCGCGGGCCGGAGGGCTGCACGCACCTCAACGATGCGATGCGCGCGCTCGCCGACGTGCCGGCTCTGGTGAAGAGCCTCTAGGGCGCGCTGTAGGACAGCATCGCCAGCCCTTCGTGGGCGAGGCCTGCCGATAGTTCGCCGATCATCCGCATGCGCAGTTCGCGGGCCAGGATGGCACGCGTGTGCCGCAGCATCGGCGCTGAATTCGCCGCCAGTTGCCGCGCCAGTTCGCGCGCGCGAGGCAGCAGCGCGTCAGCCGCCAGCACTTCGCCAACCACGCCGATCGAGCGCGCTTCCTGCGCGCCGATCCGCTCTCCGGTGAGCAGGAAATAGCGCCCGCGATTGGGCCCGAGCAGCATCGGCCATACGACATGGACGCCATCGCCCGGAACCGTCCCGCTGGGCACATGGGCAAGGTCGGCGAATTCGGCGTGTTCTGCGGCCAGCACGATGTCGCAAAGCACCGGGATTTCCGCGTGGATCGTCGCCGGTCCGTTGACGGCCGCGATCATCGGCACGGGAATCGCGAGCAGGTTGTTGAGCAGCTCCATCCCCTCCTGGTGGATGCGCGCCCACATGTGGCTCATGTCGGTTTCGGGGAAGTTCTCCTCCGCATCGAATTGGGTGAGAAAGCTGTCTCCGGTCCCGGTCAGGATCACCACCTTGTTCTCGCGGTCGAGCGCGATGTGAGCAAAGGCATCGCCCAGTTCGGCATGCAGGCTGGTGACACGTGTGCCCCACTGCGCCGGGCCGCCACGGGTGTGGATGGCCATCTCCAGCACGCCGCCCTCGCGCGAGAAGGTGATGCCGTTGTACTTGCTGGCGTAGTCTCTAAGTTCCATCGTCCCGTGCTCCTTGCTTGTGGCGCATCTGTGCATCGCAAGCGCATTGTCTGCAAGCATCGGCTCATGCATGGGTCTTGCAAATCAGGAGAGGCCCCAGCCATGAAACATCATCCGATCTCGCTCGCTTTCGACATGCGTGCGCCCGATCTCGGCACGCCGGTGCCCGATCTCTATGCCGCCGCCATCGACATGGCGCGCTGGGCCGACGAGACGGGCCTTTCCGGCATCGTCCTGATGGAGCACCACGGCTCGGCTGACGGCTATCTGCCGCAGCCATTCACGCTCGGCGGCGCGATGGCGGCAGTTACCAAGCGCATCTACTTCATGCTCGGCGCGGTCATCCTGCCGCTCCACGATCCGGTGGACGTGGCCGAAAAGATCGCGGTGCTCGACCTTATCAGCGGCGGAAGGCTCGGTGTGATCCTGGGTGCGGGCTATGTCCCGTCCGAATTCGCCATGTTCGGCAAGCCGCTGGCCGATCGGGCCAGGGCGATGGACGAGGGCATCGAGGTGATCCTGCGCGCGCTCAAGGGCGAGAGCTTCGACTATCAGGGCAGGCCGGTTTTCGTGCGCCCCCTGCCGACCCGCGATCCGCACCAGATCCTCATGGTCGGCGGCGGCATCGCCACTGCCGCCCGGCGCGCCGCGAAGTTCGACCTCGGCTTCGGGCCGACCAGCGGGCACCTCGTCGACATCTACCTTGCCGAATGCGAGAAGCTGGGCCGCAAGCCGCGCCGCTTCAACCGCCCGACGCCGGGCATGCCGCAAGGCATCCACCTGTGCGAGGACGCGGAGGAAGGGTGGAAGGTGATCGAACGGCACGCCGCCCACGTCGTCACCGAATATGCCAAGTGGTCAGCACAGGCGGGCGAAGCGTCCAACTCGCCGTTCAAGGGGCTGGAAGACCCGGCCAAGCTGCGCGCATCGGGCATGTTCGTGGCCTGGACGCCCGACATGCTGCTCGAGCGGATGCGCGAGCTGCCCAACCATGCCGGGATCACCCTGCAGCCCCTGCTCGGCGGTCTCTCGCCCGAGCAGGGTTGGAAGAGCCTTGAACTGCTGAAGCAGACCCTGCCGCGCATCAAGGAACTCGAGGCGGCAGGGTAACTGCTTGCCTCAGTAAACGATCTCGCCGGTATCGACGACCATGCAGGCACCCTGGATCGAGCGCGAGGCGGGGCTGGCGAGGTAGGCGACCATGTCCGCCACATCTTCGATCACGCACATGCCGCGCGGATTGCCGAGACGGCCGTAGATGTCCGGATCAAGGCCGAAGATCGGGCTGGCTTCGCCTGCCAACACGGTGTCCATCCCGCCGGGTGCGACCGCGTTGATGCGGATCGGGGTCTTGATGTATTCCACTGCCATGGTCTTGGTCAGGTGCAGCAGGCCCGCCTTGCTAGCGCAATAGGCCGAGAAATAGCCCTGCGCCTTGAACGCGGCGGTGCTGCATACATTGACGATGGCCCCACCCTTTTCCTTCATGTGCGGAATCGCCGCTCGCGAGAGGAAGAAGGGTGCCTCGAGGTTGACTTTCATGACGAGGTCCCAGTCGGCCTCGGCAAAGTCCTCGCTGGCCCCGCAGCGCAGCACGCCAGCGACGTTGCACAGGGCATCGATCTTGCCGAATTCGGCGACGGTGCGCTCGATGGCCTGGGCGCATTGCGTCCGGTCAGTGAGATTGAGCGGCAGTTCGAGCGCCTTGTGGCCCATGGCCCGCACCTTTTCGGCAGTCGCGGCGAGCGCCTCCGCCGAAACATCGAGGACCGCCACATCGCCGCCAAGCTCGGCAATGCGGATGGCGGTCGCGCCGCCAAGACCGCCCCCTGCTCCGGTGACCAGCGCCACCTGTCCGGTCATGTCCTGCATAGTTGGCATCCAAATTCTCCCGTCCAATTCCCGTTTGTGTCGCAGGCGGTTCATCCGCAGGCTGCGTCAAGAGTCAAGGATCGCGTCTCGGCACTGTGAAGCGTCCCGGGTTTTCCGGAGGCTCCTATTTGTGAGAAGGAGCCACAATGAGTACTACAAGGAACAAGTTTTCGCCTGAGTTTCGCGATCGTGCGGTGCGGATGGTTGAGGAACAC
>JAURNJ010000222.1 GCA_030830245.1 Novosphingobium sp.
CGCTCGAATCCGCGTTCGAGACACGCCGACTGATGGACGCGATTGAACGCAGCGCCGCGCAGCTGGGCGCGACGATTACGCTCTGAACACGCACGCCCAAATTGGGTGATCGCGGCGGGTGTGGTGTCCGCCGCGTGCTTCTCCACTGTAGGCTTAACGCACCTCGTAGGGGGTCTTGCCCTTGCCCATCAGTGTCCAGCGGTCGACCTGCGGAATTCCCACCGGGTTGCCGACCTGACAGTACTTGAGCCCTGTAGCCAGCGCGATGGTGCGCGGAATGTCGAGCGATTCCCATATCGCGCGGGTAGAACCCTGGATCGCGGCTGGTGGCTTGGCGGCGATCTTGGCCGCGATTTCCTGCGCCCGGTCCCACAGACCGTCGAGCGGCACGACCTCAGTCACCAGGCCGAGGCGTAGGGCGGTCTGTGCCGAAATGCGCTCGTCATTGCCAAGTAGAGTCATGCGCAACACATCCCCCAGCGGCATACGGTAAGTGGCGTGGATCGGCTCAAGCGCGGCAGTCATCCCATAAGTGACATGCGGATCGAAGAACGTCGCATCGTCTGAACAGATGATGATGTCGCATTCACCAATCCAGTAGAACGCGCCGCCCGCGCACATGCCGTGCACGGCTGCTACAACCGGCTTCCAGCACTTCATCGCCTTGGGCCCGAGCTTTTCGCCCGGATCGGGATCAGTCCAGACGTTGCCGTGGAACAGCGAACCGTCCGGTTCCTCCGTCGCTTTCACGTCCGCGCCTGTTGAAAATGCGCGACCGGGCGCGGCGCGCAATACGAGAACGTGCACATCGTCCGTCTCAGCCGCCCATCGCCAAAGATAGCCGAACTCCTCGAGCATTCGCTTGTTGAAGGAATTCATCGCCTCGGGCCGGTTGATCGTGACGGTCGCCACGTGGTTGTCCAAGTTTACCAGGATCGTATCATAGTTCACGGCACACCTCGCTGAAGTTGTATTTGAGCCAAGCTTATCTGGCTGCCCGTGCGGGTGCAAGGCCGCCTCGGCGGAAAAGAACGAAGTAGCCATGGTGCTGCCCTGCGTGAGACTAATGTATCACTTATATACCTATGAAGGCGCCTATTGCTTGCAATGCCTTTGGGCCCTGCCAACAGTCGAGGCCAACTGTCAGGCGCGAGTTGCAGGAAAGGAACCGTCATGAGCAGGGTTGCCACGTTTTCGGCCGAAAGCGGCGTGGGAATTGTCGCCATCGATTCGCCACCGGTGAATGCGTTAGGGATCAACGTTCGGCGCGGCCTGAACGAGGGTTTCGAGCAATTCGCTGCCGACGATGCCGTGGAGTCGATCGTTCTGATCTGCGGCGGCAGGACGTTTTTCGCCGGCGCCGACATTTCGGAATTCGGCAAGGCACAGGAAGGGCCTGGCCTTCAGGCAGTTTTCGATCTGATCGAGGATGGCAGCAAGCCGGTGATCGCCGCAATCCACGGCACTGCGCTGGGCGGCGGTTACGAATTGGCGCTGATCTGCCATTACCGCATCGCCGTGCCTTCGGCCATGGTCGGGCTGCCTGAAGTCAATCTCGGGCTGCTGCCGGGCGCGGGCGGAACCCAGCGCCTGCCGCGCGAGGAGAACGGCAAGCTCTAAAAGCGCCGCATTCGGGATCGCTACTGGGCCGGCCATCAGGCACCCCGTTCGCTCTGACCGTCGCGATGGCCCTCGGCAACCTGATTACGCCGTCAGACGGGCGCGCAGTTCGGCCCGCAGAACCTTACCCAGAGCATTGCGCGGAAGCTCGTCGAGAAATACGACGCGCTTGGGGATCTTGTAACCGGCGATCTGGCCCCGGCAGAAGCCCATCACCTCCACCGCTTCGAGCAACGCGCCGGGCCGTGGGACCACGAAGGCGGTGACAGCCTGGCCCCAGCGCGGATCGGCAATCCCGGCGACTGCAACGTCAGACACATCGGGATGCCCGGCGATCAGGTTCTCGACCTCGGCGGGATAGACGTTTTCTCCCCCGGTGATGATCATGTCCTGCTTGCGGTCAAGGATGAACAGGAAGCCCGCTTCATCGATCGTTCCAATATCGCCGGTTCGCAACCAGCCGGATTGCCCAACCAACGCCTCGCGCTCTGCATCGGGGCGGCGCCAGTAGCCTGACATATTGGATTGCGAGCGGACAAGGATTTCGCCGGGCTCACCGCTCGCGAGCAGCTGGCCATCCGCACCAACGATGGCAATCTCAACGCCGGGCAGGGCGCGGCCTGCAGATCGCATTCGCGCGGTTGCGGGCAGGGCGTGTTCCTCGGGCGGCAGGGCGGTGACGATGCCGCCGGTTTCGGTCGATCCGAATGTCTGCACGAATTTGCAGCGGATCCGGGTCAGGCAATCGGCCAGCAGATCCTCGGTGATAGGCGCACCGCCGTAACGGATGAATTTCACGCAGGCGAAGGTGTCCGGCGGGTGTCCGATGGAGGCTTCGAGCAGCAGACGCAGCGTCGCAGGCACCATCAGCAGCAGGGGGATATCGTGCCTGCGCAGGCATTCGAGGATGAACGCCGGGCTGAACTCGGGAGAGATCAAGAGCTGCGCGCCGCCGTGCAGGCCGACGAGGGGCCACGAGGTTCCGCCGAGGTGAAACGAGGGCAGGTCGACAATCAGGCCTTGCCCGGGCTCCACACGCTCCCACACAATGCCGGCACGCAGCCGCTCTTGCAACGGTTCGAGCAGGGCCCGGTGCGATAGGAGGACCCCCTTGGGAACCCCGGTGGTTCCCGAGGTGTAGAGCTGAACGGCGATATCCTCGGCGGCGACCTCACGATCGAGCGGGCAGTCAGCAAAGCCGCTGATGAACCCCATCAACTCGCTCTCGAGATCTACCGCGCGCGCGCCCGCGCCAAGCGCCTGCCGCATCGCGCGCGCGCTGTCCGGGCTGGCCCCCGGTCCCACAAAGAGCAACGCCGCATCGGTGTCTGCCGCGATCGCCGCCGCCTCTGGAGGAGCGAGCCGCCAGTTGATCGGCGCGAGGACGACGCCCGCAAACATCGCGCCGAACCAGAGCACGTAGAACCGGTCGCAATTTTTCCCGAGGTACACCACCCTGTGCCCCGGACTGGCGCCTGCATCGACAAGCGCGCGGGCCAAACGCAGGCTTTCGCGGGCAAGCTCTGCGTAAGTCGTGGCGCGCTCACCGAACAGCATGGCGGCAGCCTCGCCCCGGCTGCCGAAGTGCCAGGCCAGCATTTCGGTCAGGGTCCGGAATTCAGTCAATTGACGGCGACTGGGCAAACACCCTCTCCCTCGGCTAATATCCCTCCAGCTAATAGAGCCCGGCAGGAGATGGTCCAGAATGAAGTCAGGCGGCGGTGGACGCCGCCACCCGGATCTCCGAAGCGCGCCAGCATTCGATGTTGCGCCAGACCGCGACTTCATCAGCAAAAGTCGCGAACTGGCCTCTGGTGCGCCCGCTGCCGAGCGCGGCGGCAATATCCTCGATCTCGGCCGCAAAAAGCCCGTGCTGATATTCGCGGTTGCCGCCGTCGCCAAAAACCTCGGGATTGTATTCGGCCAGCTGCTTCACCTCGCGCAGCGTGAACTCGGCTGTGACCAGGCCGACCTTACCGCCGTTGAGCAGGCCTCCGGTGCGGTAAACCACGGTCTCCTTGCTCCCCGAAATCGTCCACTGTACACCCGTGGGCGCATAGGCAACCCAAGTGGCGCTGATCGCCGCAGGGGCGCCATTGGGCAGAAATCCCGTCAGTGCGCAGCTGTCTTCGGCATCGACGAAGCCAGGCGTCAGGTCAGTCTGCGACCGGGGCTTGTGCGGGATCATGGTCGAAAGTGCCGCGCCGCTCGCTTCGAGGCCGCCGAACATGAATTCGAACAGGTCGCAGAAGTGTGAGAGCAATTGCGGCACAACCCCGCCGCTCTCTGCAAGCAGCGTGGCGAAGTTGGCGTAGAACGGCGCCCAGCCTTCGACCACGCCGTAGTTGACGCAGACCGAGACGCTGACGTTGCGCACCTCGCCAAGGGTGCCGTCGCGCACCATCTGGCGGATGGTCCTGTAGGCCGAGGTATAACGCCATTCGTGATCGACCGCGTGGAGCAGGCCCCTGGCTTCGGCGCGGGCGAGCGCGCTGCTTACCTCGGCAGCGCTCGTGCACATCGGCTTTTCGCAAAGCACGTTGCGCCCGGCGGCGATCACGGCGTCGAGCAGCGCGACGTGACTGCTGGGCGGTGTCGACAGATAGACAAGGTCCGGCTTGGAGGCGAGCAGGGCGTCGAGGCTGTCGAAGCAGGTGGTGCCATATTCGTTCGCGGCCTTGCGCGCGACATCGGCGTCGATGTCAAAGACCCCGCTCATTTCCGCACCCCTGGCAAGCGCGAGGCCGGGCACCGCCGTAAGGCGCGCGAACATGCCGGTTCCGACGACAGCGACTTTCATGGCAGCATCCCATTCATGGAATTTGCGAGGCGGCGCCTGCATCGCCCCCTCGGGATCACAGGGCCATCGCGCAAATCAGGCGGCGAAGCCCCCGTCGACCGGCAGGGCAACGCCGGTCACGAACGAGGCCCTTTCGGAGCACAACCAGGCCGCTGCGTCTGCGATTTCGTGCGGTTCTCCGGCACGACCGATCGGGCAGAGTTCCGCCGCGTCCAGCTTGCGCAACTTGGCTGTCTCCGCGGTCATCGGGGTGAGGATATAGCCAGGGCAGATCGCGTTTACGCGGATGCCTTCCTTCGCGTGGTCGAGCGCGGCAACCCGCGTTATCCCCACCACGGCGTGCTTGGCGGCGCCATAACCGCCAGACCGCGGCACGCCGGTGATGCCTGCACCCGAAGCGATGTTGACGATCGCGCCGCCCCTTTGCTTGCGCATCTGGATCAACTGATGCTTCATCGAAAAGCGAACGCCGTTCAGATTGACCGCGATCTGCGCGTCCCAATCATCATCCGGCACTTCGGCGAAGAGCGATGCGCTCGATCCGATACCGGCCGAATTCACAGCACAGTCCAACGAACCGAAAGTCTCGACGGTCACGCGAACGGCCTCCTTGACGGCAGCGCCATCGGAAACATCGACACCTAGTGCGATCGCTTCCCCACCGGCCCCTCGCACGATTTGTGCGACCTCGTCTGCATGCGCATTGTTGCGCTCGATGATCGCGACTCTTGCGCCTTCTGCGGCAAAGCCGATCGCGCATGCCCGGCCGATGCCGGATCCTCCGCCCGTGATAAACGCGACTTTCCCTTGCAGCAGAGTCATATTCGTTCCTCTTTCGCGATTTTGCGCCGATCCCGGCTCTCTCATATTATTTGACGGATATGTCAACTTTGAAGCTCCGATTGCGCAGCCGGGTTCGCCGCAACCCGCAGTTTCAGAGGAAGTCCCGTGTTGGGGTGGTTAGTGAATTTGGCGGTTGAGGGGTTCTGCGTTATCGGAGTCTGTTCGCCGAGCAGATGTGGAATTGGGCTCGTGAGCCCGTATTAGGAAACGAGATGACGAGAACGCTGGCAAAGACACAGGCCGATACCGAAAGCGAAGCCGAGCAGCGCACCGCGACAACCAAGCGGGGCCGCGCGACGCGTGCGCGCATTATCAACTGCGCGTTGCGGCTTATGTGGCGTTACGGGTATTCGGAAATCGGCGTGAACCGCCTGATCGAGGAAGCGGGCGTGCTCAAGGGCAGCTTCTATCACTGCTTTCCCTCGAAGCTCGATCTGCTGCTGGCGATGTTCGATCACCTCTGGGCCATCCAGCGGCGCCAGATCGAACGCATTTACCACAGCCAGCTTGCCCCGGACGACGCGCTTCGCACCCACATCGAATGGATGTGTAATTCGCAAATCGCCGCCAAGGAAGAGCAGGGCTTTGTGCCCGGTCATCTGCACATGGCCGCCGGCGTCACCTTGCTTGAAGAGCATCCGGAACTTGCCAAGAAGGTCCGCCGATCGACCGAGGAGCACTACGCCTTCATCTTCGAGACGCTGATGCAGCTCACGCCGCATGGCGAGGCGGTGGCCCGGCGGCAGACGAACATTCTGCTCTATTTCATCTCCGGAGCAATGATGCAGGCGCGGCTCTACAACACGCTTGATCCGATCCATGAAATCCCGACGTTCGCGAACGCGGTGATTGGCTACCTCCAGGCCGGTGGCGGGCTGGAACAGCTCAACGAAACCGCAGTCCGCCTCGCCGAAATGAACGCGAAAAGCAGCGGGGGACCGACCAAGCCCGCGCCATCCCGGCGTGCCACAGGGCCACGAAAGGGCAAAGCGAAAGCCTAAGTTTGGTCCTGAAGCATGCTCGGGGGGTGGAGGCCGGGGCAACTGCGACGGAGGCTGCGCTTTTCTCGCCTGTCAGGCGCCTCCGCTTGCGACGATATCCTGCCCAGTGATCCAGCGGCCATCGTTTCCGCAGAGGAATGCGACAACGCCCGCGATATCTTCCGGCGTGCCGAGCCGCCCAGCGGTGCGACATAGGCGGCAATCCTTTGGGCCGATGCCGCGCGTTCCTCCGGTGACGGTCGCGACCTTTTGCTCAAGATTCATCCGCCCCTTCTTGATCCTGCCCGCCCAAGCGCTGCCTGCGGGCGCCCGATGCCATCGCCGGTGCGCAGCGCGGGTGGCTGGCGGCACACACTTTCACGACTTGTCCGAATAGTCGAGAGTAGGGCGTTCACCACACCGCAACTTAGCATAGCGCTCGAACCAGCTGCGAGATCGTGAGTACATGAGATGGGTTGCTTCTGTCAGTCTTTTGGCCACAGATCAGCAATCACTTGACTGATCGTCCAAATTAGGGTGATCTGACGATGGAAGAATGGGGCGCGATGCCGCTAGGTGACGCTGCACCAAACTGGAGAAATGTATGACGATGTCGGACTACGACCAGATTCGCAATCTGATCGCCCGCTACAGCCACTACGCCGATGACGACGACAGGGTAGAGGAATATTGCGCGCTTTTCGCCACGGACGGCGAGCTGGTCGAAGGTGGTGTGCCGCTGCCCGCTCATCGTTTACCGCTGCTCCGCAAGCTTTACCGCGAGCTGAAGGAACAGCAGCCGCAGCCCTTTGGCGCAAAGCACCTGCAAATGAACACCGCGATCGAGATCGACGGCGACACGGCGACCGCCGTTACCGATCTTCTCACCATTCAGGTGCGGCCGGAAGAGGGATGGTCGCTGGGCGGCGCGGGCCAGTATATCGACGCGCTCGTACGTGAGGACGGGCAATGGCGGTTCCAGCGCCGCGAGGTGCATTGGTACAAGGGTACTTCCGCGCGGGTGAAGGGTGAAGACCTGGAATTCAACAAGACGCTGGGCGCCATGATCAGGGAAGCGATGGGCAGCGTCCCGGCTTGATCTAGGGCGTCCTCCGTTCATCTGCCATGTGGCGGCAGGACCACGACTGCAGCCGGTGAACGCGGCAATCCACGGCATTTGTACCGCCTGGAAATCGCCCAGTACTTCGCCGCGGGTCGCTGCGATCCGGGCGTCATGCACCGTTCAGTCGAGCTTGGGATAACATTGACAGGCCAGTCAATCGCGGCCTGGTTGAGATTGGGAGAAAGAGATGGCCGCTGGCACGATAGAGCACGGCGTTCCGCCGGAAACGGGCGTTCATTATGGCCCGCGGCTTCAGGTGCTGCTAGTCATCACCATGCTACTGGTCTGGATCGTTGCGGCTGTCGACAAACTGGTGATGTACCTGCTGATCGAACCGATTCGCCAGGACATCGGCGTCTCCGATTTTCAGATGAGTTTCCTAGTTGGTACCGCTTTCGCGGTCGCATATGCTGCGGGCGGCGTGCCGTTCGGTTACCTTGCGGACCGGATAAAGCGCAAATGGCAGATCTTCTTCGCGCTCCTCGCGTGGAGCGTATTTTCGATGGCTTGCGGTTTTGCCGGCGGTTTTCTGATCCTGTTGTTCATGCGCGGGCTGGTGGGACTAGCTGAATCCGCCTTTCCGCCAGCGCGTGATTCGCTCGTCGCCGACGCTATTCCGCCGCACCGACTGGGGTTCGCCAACGCCGTGATGACGAGCGGCGGCGTGCTGGGGGGAGGAATCGCGCTGATCATCGGCGGTCTCGTCAGCGGCGCCGTCGGTACGGCGCCGACCGAGATCGCAGGCTTTCAGTTCAAGCAGTGGCAGCTGGTGTTCCTCGTTACCGGCAGCGCGGGTCTGCTGCTTCTGCCACTCCTCCTTTTCCTGCCCGAAGTGCCGCGCAAGCACTATGCCGCAACCCCCGGGGTCACCGGATTCGGATCGCTGATGCGCAAGCGATGGCGATTCTACGTTGGTGTGGCAGGCGCGACGGGCATGCTGTCTGCGGCGTCAAACGGGATGACGGCCTGGACACCAGCTTTCCTTAATCGGGAATTCGGCATCTCAATGATGGAAGCAGGTGTTACGCTCGGCGCCGTGCAGACCATTGCCATCCTGATCAGCTTCCTGATCTCGGGCTGGGGCATCGATTTCCTGTTTCGCAAGGGCATTCGCCGGGTCCACTTGAACTGGACGCTGATTGCCACTGTGCTGGGGGCGCCGATGTACCTTATCGCTTTCCAGATGCCGGGACTGGTGCTGTTTTACGCATTCTACATCGTCGGGCTGATTGTCAGCCTGGGCTATGCCGTGGCACTCGTCTCGGCGATCCAGATCGAAACGATGCCGCAATACCGTGGCCGCGCAGCCGCGTTCTACTACCTTGTGCTCAACATCGTGGGGTTCGGTCTTGGCCCGACGATCGTCGCCGCGGTGACCGACTTTGTGATCAAGGACAGCGCGCGGGTGGGCGAGGCGATCGTGATCACGGTCGGCGTGCTCAGTGCAATTGCCGTCCTGTTCGTGCTGCTGGCGCTTCGCCAGCGTGGTGAAGAGCCAGCGGCTGGTGTGGTACCGGCCCTGGCGACCGCGCCGGATGTCCTCGCGGCGGACCGTGCGGTCTAGGAAGGAGGCAGGCGCGCCTGCCAATTCGCCTGCCGGGCGAGCAGATCTCCGCTATGCTCGCCTCAGGCGGAGCCGCCCGCCGCAGCCAGGTTCTGGCCGGTCATCCAGTCACCATCCTCGCTGGCGAGGAACGCAACCACGCCCGCGATATCACGCGGCGTCCCGATGCGCCCGAGCGGCATGCTCTCTATAACGCTTCGAACCACTTCGGGCGGCAGATTGCTGATCAGATCGGTATCGGTGATCCCCGGCAGCACCGAATTAACTGTGATGCGACGCGGAGCGAGTTCGGCGGCCCAGATGCGGGTGAATGCCTCCACCGCCGCCTTGGTGCCGGCATAGATCGAAAGCCCAGGTACACGCGCCAGCGTGGTCGTGCTCGAGATGTTGATGACGCGCCCGCCGTCGCGCATCATTCTCACTGCGGCTTGCGTCACGAAAAAGAGTCCGCGCATGTTGAGGCTCATCATCGCTTCGAATTGCTCGGGCGTCGATGCCTCCAGCGTCGGCATTCCGCCCGATCCGCGGCCCGCATTGTTCACCAGGATGTCGAGCTGCGGGTGTTCCCGGGCAATGCTTTCGAACATCGCGGGAATCGCGGCAAGGTCGGAAAGATCGGCACACACGGTCGAAGCCGCGCCACCCTTGGATCGGATATCTGCCGCAAGCGCCTCCGCCTCGGCACTGCTGCGCGAATAGTTGATGATGACGTGTGCGCCGTCGCTTGCGAGTCGCTCGGCGATGCCCTTGCCAATCCCGCGCCCGGCACCAGTTACCAGCGCCACCTTATTAGCTAGTCTAACCATGTCATTGTCTCCTTGCCGCACGCGTAGTGTGTGCCTGTGCGGCTGGCAACAGGAACCCGCAATCTGGAGGAAGCTGGCTGGCGGCCGGCTCCGTAGTCCCGAAAACAGCAGCCGCGCGTGCTGGCGGTGCTCAAACGCGCGTCCGGCATCCGTTTGCCGCTTACGCTGGGCAACCAGTCGGGCAAGTGGGCAAGGCGTTTCGCGATGTCCAACGGATCTTGCGGCTTACCTAGTTAACTAAGTTGACAAGTGGCAGGCCAAGACCACTTGCAAGCTGACGCCAATGTGCATAACGGTGTCTGTGAGCGTCCAATACCAAGGAATTTCGCATGGCCACCGCTGTACTCGCCCCTGCGACCGATCTGAACGCGCTGTTCGCACCAGCTTCGATCGTCATGATCGGCGCCACTGAGAAGTCTGTGTGGTCAAACAATATTGCCGGGCGGCTAGAGGAATATGGATTCGACGGCGAGGTCTATGTCGTCAATCGCGGTGGGGTCGATGTGCATGGCTTCCCCGGCTTCACCTCCTGCAAGGCGATCGGCAAACCGGTCGATGCCGCCTACATCTTCGTGCCGGTGGCGGCGGTTTACGACGCGCTGGTTGACGCTGCTGACGCGGGCGTGCGCGGCGTGGTTATCCTGACTTCGGGTTTTGCCGAGGTCGATGCCGAAGGCGCGGCATCGCAGGAACGGATCGTGGCGTTCGCCAGGGAACGCGGCATTGCGTTGCTTGGCCCCAACTCGCTCGGTTATGCCAACGTGGCAGAAAGCCGCGCGCTGACCGTGATTCCGCCGCGCAAGCCGATCTTGCTGGGCGGCATTGGCATCGTCTCGCAGAGCGGGGCAACCGCGAGCGAGATCGCGAAGTTCGCGCACCAGCAGGGCTTCGGCATCAGCTTCACTGTTGCCACCGGCAACGAGGCGGGCATTACCACTAGCGACGTGGTCGATTATCTGGTCGATCACGAACCGACGCGGGTGATTGCGATATACTCGGAAACGATCAATGATCCCGCGATGCTGCGCCGCGCCGCGATCCGCGCCCGCAAGGCGCGCAAGGCGATCGTCATCCTCAAGGTGGGGAAGAGCGAGATCACTGCCGCAGTCGCCCAGGCGCACACCGGCGCGCTGGTGGGTGACGACGGAATCTTCGACGCTGCCTGTCACCAGCTAGGCATGATCCGGGTCAATTCGGTCGAGGAAATGGTGATGACTGCAGGGCTTATCGACCGGGTCGGTCCGATCGAACGCCCCGGCATCGCCATGGTCTCGATGTCGGGCGGTACATGCGGCATGTTCGCCGATCTCGCCGATGAATACGGCCTGCCGATGCCGCAGTTCGCGCCCGAGACGGTCGAACAGCTCAAGGGCGTGATTTCCGAATACGGCACCACGCTGAACCCGTTCGATATCACCGGCGCAGTCATGCGCGATCCGACGATCTGGACCCGCGCGCTGCCGATCATCGGCGCCGATCCGAATATCGGGATCGTGGTCATCAACTCGAACTCGCCACAGGCCCAGCACGATCTTGCCGGGGCAAATCTCCAGGCGAGCGGCTACATCCCGGGGATCGCGGCGATGGCGGTTCCGGGCGTCTATATCACACAGGTTTTGCAGGCCGTTAACGAGACGATGGCCAGCTACCTCCAAACCAACGATAACCCGATAATGCTGTACGGCCTCGAATATGGTGCGCGCGCGCTTGCCCATCTCAGCCGCTGGTCGAGCGGGCTTGATCGCGTGGCGCAGGATCTGGTCGAGCAGCCCTCGCGCAGTCGGCCGCAGGGCGAACGAGAGGTGCTCACATACCTCGGAAGCAAGGGCGTGCCGGTGATCCCCGCCAAGCTGGTGACGAGCGCGCAGGACGCGGCCGCCCATGCCCGATTGCTTGGCGGCAAGGTTGCGATTAAGATCGCCTCCCCCGACATCGCTCACAAGACCGAAGTCGGCGGGGTCAAGCTTTCGCTCGAAGGTGACGAGGCGGTCGCCGCCGCTTTCGAGCAAATCATGCGCTCCGTCGCTGAGAAGGCGCCAGAGGCGGAGATAGAGGGTGCAATCGTGGCGCCAATGCGTTCGGTCGGCACTGAACTGTTCGTCGGCACCGCGCGCGATCCGCAATGGGGCCCGGTGATCGCGGTCGGGCTCGGCGGGATCTGGGTCGAGGCGCTGAAGGACAGCGCCATCCGCCTGCTGCCGGTGAGCAAGCCCGACGTCATCGACATGTTCCGGTCGCTGCGCGGCGCTAGGTTGCTCGAGGGTTTCCGCGGTAGCGCCCCGGTTGATCTTGATGCGGTCGCCGATGCGGTGGTGAACATCGGCGAGGCCGCGCTCGCGCTCGGCCCGGATCTTGCCTCGCTTGAAATCAACCCATTACTGGCTGACGGTTCGCAGATCGAAGCCATCGACGGCCTGACAGTCTGGTCGAACTGACGTCAAGGAGGCGCAAATCATGTCCGTTCTCGATATTCCAGAATCCCAGTCGATGCAGGACCCCGACATCGAAATGTTCCGGGATTCGGTGCGCCGCTTCTTCAAACAGCGCGCTACCCCTGACCGGGTCGAGAAATGGCGCGAGGCCGGCCAGGTCGATCGCGAGTTCTGGAACGAGGCAGGCGAGGCCGGTTTCCTGGGGGTCACGGTGCCCGAGCAATACGGCGGAGCCGGCGCGGATTTCCGCTACGACATTACGCTGGTTCAGGAAGCGCAGCGCAACGATGTCGATGGGTTCGCGATCTCGCTGCACAACGTGATCGTCACACCCTATATCCAGAGCCACGCTACCGAGGAGCAGAAGCAGCGATGGCTGCCCAAGCTGGTCAGCGGTGAATCCATCGCCGCGATCGCGATGAGCGAGCCGGGTGCCGGTTCGGACCTGCAATCGATCCGCACGATCGCGATCAAGGATGGCAACGGCTACCGCATCAATGGATCAAAGACGTTCATCTCGAATGGCCAGCTTGCCAACTTTATCGTCGTCGTCGCCAAGACCGATCCCAAGCTGGGCGCGCGCGGCACATCGCTGCTGATTGTCGAAACCGACAAGGTCGAGGGCTTCCGACGCGGCAAGAAGCTCGACAAGATCGGTCAGGATGCACAGGATACGTCCGAACTTTTCTTCGATGACGTCTGGGTGCCGAGCGAGAACCTGCTGGGGCTGGAAGAAGGCCGAGGCTTTTTCCAGCTTATGGCGGAACTCCCGCGCGAGCGGTTGCTGATGGCGATCGGCGGCATTGTCACGATGGAGCGCGCGCTTGAAGCGACGATCGAATATACCAAGTCGCGCAAGGCTTTCGGCCAGTCGATCTTCGACTTTCAGAACACCCAGTTCAAGCTTGCCGAATGCAAGACCAAGGCGAGCGTAGCCAAGATCTTCATCAATGATTGCGTGGAGAAGGCGCTCAAGGGCGAACTCGACGGTACGATTTCGGCGATGGCGAAGTATTGGGTCACGGAAACCGAGTGGGAAATCGTTGACGCCTGTCTGCAGCTTCACGGCGGCTATGGCTATGTCAATGAGTATCCGATCGCACGGATATTCCGCGATTCGCGCGTCCAGCGGATCTATGGCGGATCGACCGAGATCATGAAGGTGCTGATTGGGAGGACGATGTAGGCGGCGCGCCAGGGGAGCATTCATGGCCGATCGACTTGCGCTGCCCGCCCCTCCCTCGCGCCGGATCGTGACCGGACTGAGCGAGGATGGGCGCTCGGCCATCCTGCTTTAGAACCTGGGGGCCGCTGCGGAGGCAAGTAACTAACAATGACTATCGCGCGACCATACCCCAGACTGACCCCGGAGAACGCGTTTTTCTGGGGCTCAGGCAAAGATGGCGTCTTGCGTTTCCAGCGGTGCGGGGGATGCGGCCACTTTCTTCACCCGCCATCGCCGCGATGCCCGCAATGCCTAGGGGCCGACATTGCGATTGTGCCGGTGTCAGGCCGAGCCACGGTACTGGCGCGCACGGTCAACCAGCACCAGTGGCACCCGGCGTTCCCGCCGCCTTACCTGATCGCGCTGGTCGAGATCGAGGAGGCGCCTTATGTTCGCCTCACTACCCGCATCGTGAACTGTGCGCCCGACGAGGTAGCGATCGGCATGCGTGTGCGGGTCGTTTTCGAAGCGCAGGGCCCGGCGTGGCTTCCCCTGTTCGAACCGGATCGTGGATGATGGACAAGTTCGAAAGCAAGAGCCGGATCACTGGCATCGGCCTGTCGCAAGTCGGGCGCAGGCTGGGCCTCAATCCCGTCGGCCTCGCCATTGATGCCTGCCTCGCCGCGCTCGGCGATGCGGGGCTTACGCGTAATGACATCGACGGGCTCGCCTGTCACATGGGGCCGGTATCGTCGGACGGCTACAGCGGGGCTGGAGTGATCGATGTCGAGGAAGTCCTGCGCATCCATCCAAAATGGTTCGTTTCAGGGCACGAAATGGCGGGGCACAGTGGGCCTATCCTGCAAGCTGCGCTGGCCATAGCGGCTGGACTGTGCCGTCATGTCCTGATCTTTCGCAGTACCTGGGAATCCACCTCACAGGCGCGCATGCGCGAGGGCCAAGATGCGGCGCCGGTGGCTCCGTGGGTCGAAGGCGATCACCAGTGGCGCCTGCCGTTTGGGGCCTTCTCGGCAGCGAACTGGATTGCGCTCTACGCGGACCGTCATTTTCACCAATATGGCACAACACGCGAGCAGCTAGGAGCAATTGCGCTCAATGCACGTGCCAATGCAGCGCTGAACCCCTACGCGGTCTACCGCGATCCGCTGACGATGGACGACTACCTCTCGGCCCGGATGATCTCGACCCCGCTCGGCCTTTACGATTGTGACGTTCCTTGCGATGGGGCGGTGGCGATGGTGCTCTCGGCAGCGGATGCGGCAAGGGACACGCGCCGACCCAACCCCATTCGCATTGAGGCGGTGGGCGGCCAGACCAGCGAGCGTTGGAGTTGGGACCAGGGCACGATTGATCACGAGCCGCTGATGAAGGGTGCCGCAAGCTCCATGTGGTCGCGCACCGACCTTAAGCCAAGCGATGTCGACATGGCGCAGCTCTACGATGGGTTTACTTTCAATTGCCTCAGTTGGCTCGAAACCCTCGGCTTCTGTCCGATGGGAGAGGGCGGCCGCTTCGTCGAGGGCGGGGCGTCCATAGCACTTGACGGCGAATTGCCCCTCAACACGCACGGGGGGCAACTATCGGCTGGCCGGCTCCAGGGTTACAGCTTCTTGCACGAGGCCTGCATCCAGCTCTGGGGAGAGGCGGGCGAGCGGCAGGTGCCCAGGGGGCCGCAGGTTGCCGTCATCTCTACTGGTGGAGGCGCGCCAGGCGGTGCCATGCTGCTGACGCAAGGTTGAGGAAAGGCTGAGTGCTGCCATTGCTCTAGCGCGAGCTTGCCCGTAGACGCGCCTCAACCAAGTAATACAAGGTAGATTCGGAGCTGTGCCAGACAAGATATCGACCAAGACGACCGGCGTTGACAACTTCATGAGCATTTCGCTGCAAGTCCCCAAGGCCTCGCAGATCGTCGCAAATGACTTGAAGGGGCGGATTGCGCGCCGGGAAATTCTCGCAGGCGAGTGCCTGCCGCCCGAACCCGAGTTGATGACGCAATACGAAGTATCGCGTCCGACCTTGCGCGAGGCGATCCGCATTCTTGAGACGCAAGGCTTGCTCACCACCACGCGTGGCGGACGCAAGGGTGCGCGGGTGCATCATCCGTCGTCCGAGCAGGCTGCCGAACAGGCGGCGTTGGCCCTGCAACTTCATGGCGCTTCGCTGCTGGATATCATGCAACTAGCGGCCGCGATGACGCCGGCTGCGGCAAGGCTTGCTGCCGAGCGGCGCCCGCGGCCGGACCTGACAACTGCCAACCGGCATTATGAAGACGTCGGCCGAGCGGGCGGCGATCCGCGCGCTGCAACGTTGGCGCTGCATCGTCTGAAGGCCGAGATTTGTGCGCTGTCGGGCAACGAGGCGCTCAAGCTGATCGCGGGAATGATGACGATGATCGTCCAACTTCAGCTCGATGCTGTGCCCGAAAGAGTCGAGGATCTGCCGCCCGAAAATGTGGAGCATTGGCAGGAAACCTACAACCGTATCGGCCTGGGGCTGCGCGCCATCAAGACCGGCGCGGCGGTAAAGGCCGAACGGCTGATCCGGCAGAGTCTCGAAGAGGCGGTGGTCTACTATAAACGGATCGTTGCGCGCGATCCGTTGCACTTCATCCCGGATTGGCGGCCCCGTTCCTCCGAGAGCGAGTAGGCTGCCGACCCGCTTCGGACGGACCTGCCACTTATAGGCAGGGTGGTCCCGAGAGTGGATCAGTTCGGCAAGTTTGAGCGTCGGCTTGCCATGGTCAGTGGTGAATGTTATCTCTATTAGTCATAATGTTTGCTGCTTTGAAGCGCCGACAGACAGGTGGCAGAAATCGCATGAAGGGGTGATTCAAGCGTGAATGAGATGGCGGCCAAGCCTGTCCGGGTACCCAAGACGGCCGAACTGGTTGCCGATCAGATTCGGCGGCGCATCGTTACCGGAGAGCTCAAGGACGGAGATTTCCTTCCGCCCGAGAGCAAGCTCGTCACCAGCCTCGGCATCTCGCGTCCGACCTTGCGTGAGGCGTTTCGCATTCTGGAGGCGGAGAATTTCATCAGAGTGGTTCGCGGCTCGCGGACCGGCGCCAGCGTTCACACCCCGCGAGTGGAAGCGGCCTCACGCTACGCTGGCTTCGTGTTGCAATCCCAGGGCGCACGCATCGCCGACATTTACGAGGCGCGTCTGGCGTTCGAACCTTACGTCGCCGCGCGCCTCAGCGAAGAGCGACCCGCTGGTGCGGTCGATCGGCTAAGGGAAGAAATTCTCCACCTCGAGTCCTTCATCGAGCAGGAAGATTTCGTCAACTTCATGATCGGGGTGGCAGGGTTCCACCGCCTGCTGATCGAGCTCAGCGGCAATCCGACCCTGCTTTTCCTCAGCGACATGCTACAGGATATCGTCGCGCGGTATCAGGTGCGGTTCCTGTCGCGCCATCAGATTTCGATCGACGAGCAGCGCCGAATGGGTCTGGCGGGGCTGCGCTCGTTCAAGCTTCTAGCCGATCTGGTCGAAACCGGAAACGTGACCGGAGCCGAGGCGCATTGGCGGCTACACATCATCAATGCCAACAAGGTCTGGCTCTCTCCATCGGACGGGGCCGAACTGGTGAATGCATTCGAAGACTGATCCTTTCCGGAGGCTCATGACGCACTGCGGTGTAAACCGTGCCCGCGCAGCAATGTCCGATTGGGGCGATCCATAGACTGCAGCACCTGAGCGCACCTCGGGTCCAAACTTGGCTTTTATCCTGCTTGCTGGCCATCCAGCTTCCTCGCTGGACGCAGCTGTTTAACACGATGCCGTCTGCTTTGGCTGCAGAATTCCAAGGATACAGAGATTTGCCTGCTGTCGTGGCGGCGCTGTAAGGCACGCAGGCAACGTCCTGATTCTGCGCAATCGTGGCGATAAGATTTGACACAGATAATGCAATTTGACATCAAAGTTCCATTAAGGAGATCGGGGTTGAGCGAATTGCAGTCTGCAACCGAATCCCTTGTGGATGCCGCGCGCTTGGCCGAATGGCTCGACGTGAATGCGCCGGAACTTGGCAGCGAACGGCTGCGCGTCGAGGTCGTTAGCGGGGGAACCAGCAACGTCATTTTCGGTATCGATCGGGGCGGTGTCGCTGCGGTTCTGCGCCGCCCGCCGGCGGTACCGCCTCCGGGCAGCGGCAAATCCATCCAACGCGAGGCGCGGGTGCTCGGCGCACTGAACGGCACCGATGTACCGCACCCCCATCTCTACGCTCGCTGCGAGGATGAGGACGTGATCGGTGCACCGTTCTACGTAATGGAGCGGGTTGATGGCTGGGCGGCCAAGTTGACCGATGACGATACTGTATATTCCGCGCCCTTCGACGTGCCGCCCTGGCGCTACGGCGTGCCCTTCGCGCTGACCGATGCGCTGATCGCGCTCGGCAAGGTTGATTACATGGCGGTGAGCCTCGATGGCTTCGGCAAGCCCCACAACTTCCTTGGCCGGCAAGTTGAACGCTGGTCGAGCCAGCTCGCCAGTTACAAGGAGCTCTACAACTATCCGGGCCGGGAACTGCCGGGTTACGCATTCGTGCGCGATTGGCTGGCCGCGAACATTCCCGCCACGCCGCCGCCGGGTATCATGCATGGTGACGTTGGCACGCCTAATGCGCTGTTTGATCACGGTCCGCCTTGCCGAGTTAAGGCATTGATTGACTGGGAGCTGTCGACGATAGGCGATCCAATGCTCGATTTCGCCTGGTTTGCCAACGCGCTGCGTGACGAGCGCGAGCCGGAGCGCGTACCGCGGCACGGAACCTTCGATCCCCGTGATTGTCCCACCCGCCAGGATCTTGCGCGCTATTATGCAGCGGGCACCGGGCGCTCTATCGAACACCTCGATTATTACCTCGTGCTCGCCCTGTTCAAGGGCGGTTGCATCCTCGAATACAAGGTTGCCGAGGCGATGGCGGGGATCCAGTCCGAGTGGGCGATCACCTTCTTCGGCCCCATGGTGGTCGAGATGTTCGCCGAGGCCGAGCGCATTGCCCGCAGGGCCGAACGGCAGCCGAAATGGTTCTGACCGTGAACGAGCGCGCCGCCTCATTCGTTCGCTTTCTCGACGAATTCGCGCGCCTGCGCGGGCGCATCCAGTCAGCCTTCGATGCGGTCCACGTGGAAACCGGGCTGAGCGAACTGGATCTGGTGGTGCTCAACGCAGTCACTGGAGCGGCCCTGCCGCCAACCGTGCCGCAGATCGGCCGCAGCCTTGGCCATGCACGGCAGGTTATCCAGCGCGCGGCCAATTCGCTGATCGAGCGCGGGCTGATCGAGACCGTGCCTAATCCAGATCACAAGCGGGCACATCGCCTTGTTGCGACCCCGGATGGCCTTGCGCTCAAGGCCGAGGCGGACCGTGCCGGCCTCGCCCGCGGGGCCGCGCTGACTCTGGGGCTCGAGGTGCAAACAATCGAACAGGCCGTCGGCGCGCTGCGCCAGATCCGCGAATCCCTTGAAACAAATCTGCGGCGCGAAGGCGTCCGCTAGTTACGGAGCAGGCATCATGTGGAGCTTTTTCACCGAACCCGAATTCCAGACGAAGCTGGACTGGATCAAGCAATTCGTGAAGGACGAGTGCGAGCCGCTCGACCTCCTCTTTCCGCACAATGGCGATCCCTACGACACCGGCAATGCAACGGCGCGTGCCATCCTCAAGCCATTGCAGGATGAAGTAAAGCGGCAAGGGCTGTGGGCCTGCCACCTCGATCCGCACCTTGGCGGGCCGGGCTATGGCCAACTCAAGCTCGCGCTGATGAACGAAATTCTCGGGCGGTCTTACTGGGCACCGACAGTGTTCGGGACGGCGGCTCCCGATACCGGCAACTCCGAGATTTTGGCGATGTTCGGAACCGAGGAACAGAAGACTCGCTATCTCCAGCCGCTGCTCGATGGCGAGATCGTCTCCTGCTTCTCGATGACCGAGCCTCACGCCGGGTCCGATCCGCGGGAGTTCACATGCAAGGCATGGCGCGACGGCGACGAATGGGTGATCGAGGGGGAGAAGTGGTTCTCGTCCAACGCCAGGTTTGCGTCGTTCCTGATCGTAATGGCAGTGACCGATCCCGAGGCGTCGACTTACAGCCGAATGTCGATGTTCGTGGTTCCGGCCGATGCGCCGGGCGTCAACATCCTTCGAAATGTCGGCACACTCGACGAGCCGCTCGACACCGACCACGGCACCCATGGCTACATTCGCTATGAAAAGGTGCGGGTGCCGCTTGATGCGATGCTCGGCGGGCCGGGCGAAGGCTTCAAGGTCGCACAGGCACGTCTCGGCGGCGGACGGATCCATCACGCGATGCGGACTGTGGGCCAATGCGCCCGCGCTATCGAGATGATAACCGAGCGGGCAGTCTCGCGCCGTACCAAGGGCAAGCTGCTGTCCGAGCACGAGTTCGCGCAAGGCATGATCGCCGATTCCGTAATCGAGCTCGAGCAGTTCCGGCTGATGGTACTCAAGACTGCGTGGATCATCGATACCCAGCCGCACGGCGCCGCGCGTACCCACATCGCCATGTGCAAGGTGGCGATGGCGAGGGTCTATCACGACATCGTCCAGCGGGCGATCCAGCTTCATGGCTCGCTGGGCGCCTCGAACGAGACGCCGCTGGCGCGGATGTGGGCGCTGGTGCCGAGCCTGGCGCTTGCCGATGGCCCGACCGAGGTCCACAAGATCCAGGTCGCCAAGGCCACGCTGAGGAACGCGCAGGCAACGCCGGGGCTGTTTCCGACCGACCACAACGTGACGCGGCTCAAGGAGGCACGGCGGCGCTTTGCCGATGTGCTTGCCACCGAAGGGGTCGCCCGATGATCGATCCGCTGTTCGACCTTACCGGCAAGGTTGCGCTCGTCACCGGCGGAAGCCGCGGACTGGGTTACGAAATGGTGAAAGCATTCGCCAAGCACGGAGCCGATGTCATCATCGCCAGCCGCAAGCTGGAAAATTGCGAAGCCGTAGCCAAGGAATGCCGCGCCATGGGCCGCCGCGCGCTCGCCGTGGCGGTGCACGCGGCCAGGTGGGACGAGCTCGATGCGCTGGTCGAAAAGGCCTACGCCACATTTGGCCGCATCGACATCCTCGTCAATAACGCGGGCATGGGGCCGATGACGCCTAGTCACGAAGTCTCCGAGGAGCTGTTCGACAAGGTTGTCGGCCTAAATTTCAAGGGGCCGTTCCGCCTCGCCTCTCAGGTTGCCAAGCGTATGTCCGATGGCAATGGCGGGGTGATCATCAACGTTTCCTCGAGCGGTGGCACAATGCCGCTGCCGGCCATCGTGCCCTATGGCTCGGCCAAGGCGGCGTTGAATGCGATGACGCTGTCGATGGCGCACGAATATGGCCCCAAGGTGCGGGTCAACACGCTTTCAGCCGGCCCCTTCCTGACCGACATTGCCAGGTCATGGGCGCCAGAGGATCGCGAGACCGCGCGCAACGCGCTGCACCGCCCGGGCAAGCCGCACGAGGTCGTCACCTCTGCGCTATACCTCGCGAGCCCGGCCTCATCCTATACCACCGGCGCGATGCTGAAG
>JAURNJ010000223.1 GCA_030830245.1 Novosphingobium sp.
CCGGGGCATGAAGTCGATCGCCATCGACCTTGCCAGCGACGAGGGGCGGGAACTGATCTATCGCCTGGTCGCCGATGCGGACGTGTTCCTGACCAGCTATCTCGCACCGACCCGGCGCAAACTGGGCATCGATGTCGATGACATTCGCAGGATCAACCCGCGTATAGTCTATGCGCGCGGTTCTGGCCACGGACCCAAGGGTCCGGATGCCGACCGGCCCGGCTACGACGCGATTTCTTGGTGGAGCCGCGGTTCGCTCAACCAGTCGGCAATGGACCTCGTTGGCAGCGAATGGCCGACAACCCAGATGGTCGGGCACGGCGATGGCATGTCGGGGCTCGTTTTCGCGGGGGGCATCTGCGCCGCCCTGCTCAGCCGCGAGCGCGGCGGTGAACCCCTCGTGGTCGATAGCTCGCTGCTCGGCACGGCGGCGTGGTTCAACGGCATCTACATGATGAACGAACTGGCGCATGGCCATCACGCGGCCCCGAAGAAAGCGACGCGCCCGCCCCCGCATTCGGACGTGCCTTCGGAATTCCTTTCGGCGCTGATCTCGATCTACCAGACCAGCGACTACCGCTTCATCTACCTGCTGTTCCTGACCAACGACGACCGCGACTATGTCGATCTGTGCCAGCGCATCGGCCGACCGGAACTGGCGAGCGATCCCCGGTTTGCACAGGCACGCCAGCGCAGCGCCCATGCCAGCGAGCTTACCGTCATATTAGACGAAGTGTTTGCCCAGCGGTCATTCGAGGATTGGAAAGCGGTGCTCGCCGATGCACGCGGGGCTTGGGCGCCGGTGCAGCGAGTGGAGGAGCTCCCCGCCGACCCACAGGTGATCGCCAACGGCTATGTTCGCCCGATCGACGGAATGGATGGCGAGTTACTGATGCCTACCCCAGCGATCCAGTTCGATGGCGAGGCGGGAAATCCGCCGCGCACCGCCGATTTCGGCGAAAACACCGACGAGTTGCTGGCCGGAATAGGCTGCGATGCGGCCGAGATCGCGAGGTTGCGGGCGGCAGGCGTGGTGGCGTGAAGTAGCGTCGCCTAAAGCGGATTGCCGTTTTCGTCCCGGTAGATGTCGCGCTTGCCGACATGGTTGGCAGGGCCGACAAAGCCGTCCGCCTCCATCCTTTCGACCCATTTGGACGCGGTGTTGTATCCCACCCCCATCTGCCGCTGGATCCAACTGGCCGAAACCTTCTGGTTCTCGAAAACCAGTTGGCAGACCTGCCGGTACTTGCGCTCTTCGGGGCTGTCGGACGCGGCATCGAGGTCGTCGAAGCCGAAATAGCCGTCCTCCGGCTCTTCGGTGACCGAATCGACATAGTCGGGTGAGCCCTGTGCGCGCCATGCCTCGGCCACGGCTTCCACTTCCTCGTCCGAAACGAACGGACCATGAACACGGCGGATCGGATCGGTGTTGGGCTTGTAGAGCATGTCGCCCTTGCCGAGCAACTGTTCCGCGCCTTGTTCGCCCAGGATCGTGCGGCTGTCGATCCGGCTGGTCACGGCAAAGCTGATGCGGGTCGGCAGGTTCGCCTTGATCACGCCGGTGATGACGTCGACCGAGGGGCGCTGCGTCGCCATGATCAGATGGATGCCGGCGGCGCGGCTCTTCTGCGACAGCCGCTGGATCAGCACTTCGATTTCCTTGCCCACGGTGACCATCAGATCGGCCAGTTCGTCGACGATCAGCACGATCTGGGGCAATGCCTCGTAATCGAGTTGGTTTTCCTCGTATATTTCCTCGCCGGTAACGGGATCGAAGCCGATCTGGACGCGGCGGCCCAGTGGCTTGCCCTTGGCCTGCGCGGCGCGGACCTTTTCGTTGAAGCTGGCGAGGTTTCGCACGGAAATCTCGCTCATCATCCGGTAGCGGCGCTCCATTTCCTCGACCGCCCATTTCAGCGCGCGCACGGCCTTTGGCGGCTCGGTGACCACCGGCGAAAGCAGGTGCGGGATATCGTCGTAGCTCTTGAGTTCGAGCACCTTGGGATCAACGAGGATCAGCCGCACTTGCTGCGGCGTAAAGCGGAACAGCAGCGAGAGCAGGATGCAGTTGAGCCCGACCGACTTGCCCGAACCAGTCGTGCCTGCGACCAGCAGGTGCGGCATGGCGGCGAGATCCGCGACAACTGGCTCGCCGGAAATGTCCTTGCCCAAGATGATCGGCAGCATGCCCTTGTGGCCGACGAATGCCTCGGAGCCGACCATCTCCTTGAACGAGACCATCTGCCGCTCGGCATTGGGCAGTTCGATGCCCATCACGGTTCGACCCGGAATCGCCGAAACACGCGCCGAAATGGCGCTCATGTTGCGGGCGATGTCGTCCGCGAGGCCGACAACACGGCTCGCCTTGATTCCCGGCGCAGGTTCGAGCTCGTACATCGTCACCACCGGGCCAGTGCGCACGGCGGTGATCTCGCCCTTCACGTTGAAATCGTCGAGCACGGTCTCAAGCAGGCGCGCGTTACGCTCCAGGCTGAGCTTGTCGATCTTCTGGGCAGAACTTGGCGGGGCATCGGCGAGCAGGTCTAGCGAGGGCAGTTCGAACTGTTCGAACAGGTCCTTCTGCCTTTTGCCGGTGGCCATCCGTGCTGCTCGTGCCGGACTGGAAGGATCGACGATCTCGGGGGCCTTGCGCGCCGGACCGAGTGGCAAGGGCGCGCGCGGCAGGGGCGGCGAGTCGTCATCGCGCCCGGCGCTGCGAACGTAGGCAGTATTGCTGCGGTCTGGCAGCGCCAGGCCACGCCTTCCCAGCGCTCTTGGCAGGGTGAGCAGGCTCGCCCAGTCGAAGGCAAAAACCCGTCCGGCAATGATGCAGCCGGCCAGCAGGCACAGGACCGCAGCGGCAAAGATTGCCCAGCCTTGGGCGGCTTCGGGCAGCAAGGCTGCTGCTGAAGTGATCGCCTTGGCCCCGAGAAGGCCGGAAATGCCGCCCATCGATCCGGGTAGCGAACCGCCCGGCCCGGTAAAAACGAGGCTGAGGACGGTGCAGATCAGCGCCATGGCGAAGACGAGCAGCCCGATCGGTTGCCACCAGCGCTGCTTTGCGGGTTCGGCAAGGCCGTCTTCTTCCTCGACCAGGCGCCACAACCTGCGCGCCATGACATAGAGCAGCGGCAGCAGCAGAATGGCTACCGGACCGAACAGGAACAGCGCTCGTTCGGAGGTCCATGCCCCGACTGGCCCCATCCAGTTCAGCACTTCGCCGCCCGCCGCAGTCGATGCCGAAGGGTCGGTCTGGTGGTAGGAGACGAGCGCGAGCGCGAGGAAGATCATGGCCGCGAACAGTACGACCGCCCCTGCCAGTTCGCTTGAACGCCGCAGGGCGCGGCGCAGCACCGCGCGCCAATCGGTCCGTGCCGTCCTTCTCCTCATTCCTGCGCGCGTCGCCATGGCCGTTACCCCAGTTTGGCGGGATAATGCCTGCAAGCACGACTCCGCGTCAAGAATCCGAATGAATCCAAGGACTCATTGGCAGCTAAACCCCGTCAATTGCTGCCCATTTTTCCCATTTCAGGCTATGCGATCGCTGCCGGTTCATGCCGCCAAGCGCAATCACCGGCACGCGGGCATATCGGGCGAGCAGACGAAAGCGCACCGGGCCAAGCGTCTTGCCGCCGGGATGCGAGCGGGTCGGAAAGACCGGCGAGAGCATTACTGCGTCTGCGCCTGAACGGTTTGCATCAGCAATTTCGCGCATGGTGTGCGCAGTGGCGATGACGATCAACCCACTGCGTTTCGGCCGCAGCATGCGGGGCGGAGCGTAATGTCCTTGCGCTCCCCAGCGCAGGGCCTGCGGCGCATCGGCAGCAAGAATTACCAGATGCCCGCAACGTCGGGCAATCCTCGCCAGTCGGTCGAATTCCTTGCGCCGAGCGTCCTTGCCGAGGTGGTAATGCCTAAACACGAGAGCAACCGGACGCGAATGGCTGAGCAATGCCGCCTCGAGCCTGGATTCGTTGCGCCTGTCGGAAATCACCCAGACGTCAGGAAGGCAGTGGCGTTGCCGCATCGAGCCGCTATAGCAGCGCGCCATGAGCGAGCCAGCCATTGCTTTGTCCCAGGTGCGCGAGAAGATCGCTCAGGCCGCGAAGGTCGCGCGGCGTTCGGCTGCGGACATCGAGCTGATCGCCATCTCGAAGACCAAGCCCGCAGAGGCTATCGCACCGCTGATCGCGGCAGGACAGCGCGTGTTCGGTGAAAATCGGGTGCAGGAAGCGCAAGCGAAATGGCCTGCCTTGCTTGAGGCAAACGAAGGCCTGTCCCTGCATCTTGTCGGCCAGCTCCAGTCCAACAAGGCCGAAGAGGCGGCAGTGCTGTTCGATTGCATCCACTCGCTAGACCGCAGCTCGCTGGTGACTGCCCTTGCGAAAGCCTTCGACAAGGCTGGACGCCAGGTTCCCTGCTTCATCCAGGTCAACATTGGCGATGAAGCGCAGAAGGGCGGATGCGCCATTGCCGATGTGCCGGGCCTGCTGGCAGAGGCGAGCAAGGCCGACATTCCCGTCCTGGGGCTGATGTGCGTACCGCCGGTCGGGGTCGAACCTGCGCCCTATTTCGCGCTGCTGGCGAAGATGGCAGCAGACAATGGCCTTGCCGGACTGTCGATGGGGATGAGCGGCGATTTCGAGACAGCCATCATGCTCGGCGCAACCCATGTCCGGATTGGCAGCGCATTATTCGGGGAGCGGGCCTAGAAAGCCCGGTCGTGAACCAGCACCCGCAAGGTCAGAAAAATGATGCCGATATCGCGCAAGATGGTCCAGCCTTCCATATATTCCAAGTCCGACTGAAGCCGGTCGAGGAGGTCACGCTCGTTCTCGGTCGCGCCGCGGAACCCGCGCACCTGGGCAAGTCCGCTGAGACCCGGCTTGAGGCTGTGGCGGTGCCAGTACCGCCGATCAACTTCCCAGAATAGCTTTTCGCCCGCTTGCGAGCCGAGCGCGTGGGGACGAGGGCCGACGATGCTCATGTCGTCCTTGAGCACATTGAACAGCTGCGGCAGCTCGTCGATGCTGGTGCGGCGGATGAACGCCCCGACCCGAGTAACGCGCGCATCGCCGCGCGACGTGGAAACCTGGCCATCGCGATCCGCCTGCGCTTCGGACATGGAACGAAACTTGTACATCTGGAAAAAGCGGTTGCCGCGCCCGACACGCCGCTGGATGAAAAATACAGGGCCGCCATCCTCTAGCTTGATGGCGAGGGCAACCAGCGCCAGCAGCGCCGCAAGCACGACAAGCGCGCTGCCTGCGCAAACCAGGTCGAACAGGCGCTTGATGGCCCGGGCGCGCAGACCCAACGGCCCCGATGAAACCTGCAACACGCCCTGATTGCCGATTACCCGCGCACCTTGCGCCCCGAGCAAGTGAACCTGCTCGTCGAGCACCTCACCCTCGACATTTGCGCCCTTCAGCAACATGGCCCAGGCTGCGCGACGCTCCATCGGGCAACTTACGACCACCCGGTCGATATTGCGCAGCACGCTGCCGACCCGGTCGAGCACCCCCGGATCGTTAAGGTCGGCGCGAATGCCCAGCTTTTGCGCACAGACTACGATCGCGCCGGGCAACGAAATCTCCGGCCCGCCATCGTCGATCACCAGATCATTGCGCACGTAGGGGCCACAGCGCCAATGGATGAATTGCCTCATCGACAGCCGCGCCCAGACTAGCAGGGTAGCAGCGAGCAATGTCCCCGCTAGGAATCCCGCGCGCGAAAATTGCTCTCCCGATTTGGTTACGAAAGCGATCAGGGCAACGAACAGCGCCGATAACGCCAGCGCGATGAGTACCCGGCCAATCCCGCGCCAAACGTTAGCCAGCGAGTCGATGGAATAGCTTGCGTTGTAGAGCGCGATGGTCATGAAAACGGGCAGGATGAGCTGCGCCAAGTCCAGATCCGCCGCCACGCTGGTAATACCGGTATAGAGAAAGCTCGCCAGGGCAAACCCGGAAAGCAGTGCGATGTTGTCCACGCAAAGCTGGGCCAAATAGCATTGCAGGCGGCGGCGTTCTAGCGAGGGAGCCAGCACCGGCGACGCGGAAACCGCGAGGGCGCCCGGCAGTTCCTCGATGGCAGCATGAGCATTCACTGCTGGGCATCTCCGCGCGGCATTTCCGCCCTGCGGAAGAATGCCTACGCGCAATCCCTTATGTCATCGCGACACCCAGTTCAATTTCTCATTCGCCGCAAATGCAGAAATTGACCCGCCCTGGGACATACCGTGCCTTTGGAAATACGGAATTTTATGCCTTCGCATGTGCAGCACGAGCGATCTCGGCCATGCCCTGCGCCAGCAGCAATTCGGCCCCTGCACTGTTGGAAAGCAGAGCATGGTGCAGCCCTGCCAGCCGATCGACGAGTCGCTCAAGCCGTTTGCCCCGCCAGCGCGACAGCTGGATCTTGATTGCATCGGCATCCTTGAAGAACACGCGCCTGGCATTTTTTTCCGCCTCGACCAGCCCTGCAACGTCTCCACGTGGCCCAAGCTTGGCCGCGAGGGCTGCGAGCTGGGCAGCGCGGCGTTCCATCGCCAGCAAGACCGCGACAGGATTGATGCCAAGTTCGCGAAAGCGCGCAAGCTCGCTCGCAAGCCGCCGCGTATCTCCGCCCAGCACCGTATCGACGAGCGCGCCGAAGCTGTCATCCTCCGAGGCCACGCCAAGGGCGTCGATTGCTTCGCGCCGAAGTTCCTGCGGCCTGCGCGGATCGGCATCGAGATAAAGCGCCAGCTTTTCCACTTCGGAACGCGCCAGCCGGATGTCGAGGCCCGCGGCGCTGGCGATCCTCTGCGCCATGGCCGTATCCATGCGCAGCCCCATTTCGTCACCCAACGAACGCACCTGCTGGCCTATCGCGGCAAGGTCAGGCGGGTAGAACATCCCGACCATGGCATCGCGCCGCGCGGCGATCAGCTTGGCGCTGCGCGACTTGTCGGTTGCACCGCTGGCAACAATCAGCACCGGGCAGGGCTCGACATCGGATGAAATCAGCACTTCGAGCGCATCGTGCGCTTCCTCGCCGCTGGCGCGCACGACAATGTGGCGGGCATCGCCGAACAGCGAATTCGAGCGCGCCTCGTCACCCAGGCGAACCGGATCGCGCTTCAGGTCGGCCCCGGAAAGCTCGATACGCTCTCCGGGATCGGGCAGCAGCGAGACGATGGTGTCCAGCGCGGCCCAGGCCCCTGCCTCGTCAGGCCCGCAGAAGAAGAAAATGCGCGCCGTGCG
>JAURNJ010000224.1 GCA_030830245.1 Novosphingobium sp.
CCATGATCTTGCAGATCTTCATCGCGTGAGTCTTGGAAACCGCGCCGCCGAACACGGTGAAATCCTGCGAATAGACATAGACCAGTCGGCCATTGATCGTGCCCGAACCAGTGACCACGCCGTCGCCGGGAATCTTCTCTTCCTGATCCATGCCGAAATCAGTGCATAGGTGCTCGACGTAGGTATCGACTTCCTCGAAGCTGCCGTCGTCAAGCAGGATTTCGAGCCGTTCGCGCGCAGTCAGCTTGCCCTTGGCGTGCTGCGCATCGATACGCCTCTGGCCGCCACCCATGCGCGCGGCCTCGCGGCGCTTTTCCATCTCGGCGATATTGGCTGACATCGGCTTTGTCCTCAAAGTGTCACGCGGTTTTGCGGATGCCTAAGGCAGGTTGGAAGGCCAGCGTCAATAGGCTAGGGCAGCGCGCGAGCCTATACGACTGTGCAAATGCGGCAAGATTATATCGCAAATGCACAATTTGACGGAATAATCGTGGAATTGCATGCGTCTCGTTGCATTTCCTAGGGGAGAAGGTCCGTAATGACGGATACCGAAGGACAGGCGCCTGACTGGTTTGCGCGCGCAATTGAAAAGCCGGGCGCATCGGCCAGCGTCGAAGTGCATGGCTGCTCCATTCACTACCTGTCGTGGGGCGATCCTGCACAGCCTGGCCTGATGTTCGTCGGAGCTTCGGGTGGCCATGCCCACTGGTACGATCATGTCGCCCCCCTGTTCGCCGATCGCTTCCGCGTCGTTGTGATGGACCCGGCGGGCTGCGGCGATTCAGGGCGCCGCGAAACCTATAGCAAGGCGCTGGTGACGGCAGAAATCGCCGGGGTGCTGGAAGCATCGGGGCTCCTGGATGGCCCCACTCCCCCGGTGGTTGTCGGTCACAGCGCGGGCGCGCAATGCGTGGTGCGCGCTGCACAGGCCCATGGAGCGGAATGGCTAGGCGTCATCGGCGTCGACGGTCTGCGCTATGCCGAGCTAGAAAGCGACCATGCGATTCCGCACTTCCGCGGGCTCGATCCCGATGCGCCACCTCCCCCGCGTCGAGCACCCAAAGTGTGGGAGAATCTTGAGGATGCGGTCGCCAAATTCCGGCTTTCGCCGCCGCCGATGATCGAGATCGGCAACGACTTCATCCTGCGCCACATCGCCCGCCACTCCTACCGTGCGGTGGAGGGAGGCTGGGCCAGCAAGTTCGATCCCGGCCAGACCCATCAGGTCATCGACCTCGCCTTCGAGCTGACCCCCGCCCTCAAGGATCTGCCCTGCCGGGCGGCCGCGATCTATGGTGAACGCAGCCACCTGACCGATCCGAGCGCCGGACCGACGGTGACTGCAATGAACGAAGGCAAGGTTGCCGCCTTCACCATTCCCGGCACCAGCCATTTTCCGATGATCGACAGCCCCTTTGCCTTTGTCTCGGCGATCGAAGGAGTCGCACTCACCTGGCTGGCCGAGTGGCGGCGTTCGCTCGGATAACCCTCAGCGCATCAAGACAAGCTCTTCCGACATGGTCGGGTGCAGCGCCATGGTCGCGTCGAAGTCGTCCTTGGTGAGGCCCGCCTTCACCGCGATGGCAGCCGCCTGCATGATCTCAGGCGCTTCCGGCCCGATCATGTGCAGGCCCACGATCCTGCCCGTCTCGGCATCGCAGACCATCTTGTAGAGGCTGCGCTCGCTGCGGCCAGCGACTACATTCTTCATCGGCCGGAAATCGCTTTCGTAGACCTTGATCGAGCCAAGCCGATTGCGGGCCTCGCTCTCGGTCATGCCGACACCTGCGAGAGGGGGGTGGCTGAACACTGCCGACGGAATGCAGTCGTAATTGACCGTGGTCGGCCGGTTGCCGAAGACCGTGTCGGCAAAGGCTTGCCCCTCGCGGATCGCCACGGGGGTTAGCTGCACCCGGTCGGTCACATCGCCTACGGCATAGATATGCTCCACATTGGTCCGGGAGTGGTCATCGACCCGGATCGCGCCCTTCTCGTCGATCTCGACCCCCGCGGCCTCGAGGCCAAGCCCTTCGATATTGGGCACGCGCCCCGTGGCGAACATCACGCAATCGTATTCGGCAGGCCGGTTGCCGGTGCTGTGAACGAGCAGCGTTCCATCATCCTGTTTGACGATCTTCTCGAAGGTCGAATGGAACTGGAAACGGATGCCCTTCATTACCGATATCTGCAGCAAGCGATCCCGCAGCGAATGATCGTAAGTGCGCAGCAGCTGGTCGGACCGGTTGATGATCGTCACTTCGCATCCGAACTGGTGGAATATCCCAGCAAATTCGTTGGCGATGTAGCCTGCCCCGGCGATCAGCACCCGCTTCGGTAGGACATCGAGGTGAAACGCCTCGTTCGAGGTGATGCCATGCTCGCACCCTTCGAACTGCGGCACATGCGGGCGAGCGCCGGTTGCAATGAGAATGTGCTTTGCCGTCACCGTCCTGCCGCTCGCGAGGCGGATATCGTGCGGCCCGGTCAGTACCGCGCGCTCATGGAATATCTCGACCGAGTGATTTTCCAGCGTGTTGGTGTAGATGCCGTTCAGGCGATCAACATCCGCCAGCACCGTGTCGCGCAGCGAAATCCAATCGAACGTCGCATTCTCGATGTGCCAGCCAAACTGCTTCGCGTCCTCGAGATCTTCGGCGAAGTGTGCCCCATAGACCAGCATCTTTTTGGGCACGCAGCCGCGAATGACGCAGGTGCCGCCTACCCTGTACTCTTCCGCGACGGCGACTCTTGCGCCATGTGCCGCCGCCACCCGGCTGGCCCGAACCCCGCCCGATCCGGCGCCGATGGTGAACAGGTCATAATCGAATTTGCTCATTGATAACTCCTTGAACCCGCTCAGCCAGCGATGCCTGCTGCCCTCAGCAGCGCCTGCGTGCTCGGGTCGAACTGCACCCCGCCCGCTTCGATCTGCCCGGCGATCTGCTTGCCCAGTTCGACCCCGAACTGGTCGAACGGATTGATCCCCATCAGCACCGCATTGGCGAAAGTGCGGTGCTCGTAAAAGGCGATAAGCGCGCCGAAACTGGCCGGAGACAGCTCGTCGATCAGGATCGTCGCCGAGGGACGATCGCCCGGATAGGATCGCGCGGCATCCTCACTGTTTCGTCCCTGCATCAGCGCCGCACCCTGCGCGAAGCAGTTGGATAACAGAATCCGGTGATGCGCTTCGCCGAGATCGTCGCCGGGCACCACTGCGGCTACGAACTCAACCGGCACGACATGCGTGCCCTGATGCAACAGCTGGAACACGGCGTGCTGGGCGTCAGTGCCCACCCCGCCCCAGGTGACAGGCGCCGTGGGTCCATCGACCTGAGCGCCGGTTGCATTCACAGACTTGCCGTTCGATTCCATTTCCAACTGCTGGAGATAGCTTGGCAACAGTACCAGCCGTTCGTCATAGGCGAATACCGCCCGCGTCTGGCATTGCCGAAGCCGCGCATAGACCTGGTCGGCAAATGCTGCTCGCAGCGGCAGGTTGGCTCGCCCATCCGTTTCTGCAAAGTGGCGATCCATCGCCGCGGCGCCTTCGAGCATTTCGGCGAAATCGGGCCAACCCAGCGCCATTGCCACGGGAAAACCGATCGACGACCAAAGCGAATAACGCCCGCCGATGCTTTCGGGGAACGGCAGCACGCGGGTTTCGTCGACACCCCATTCGACTGCTTTGTCTGGCTCGGCGGTGAGCGCGACAACCCGGCCAAAC
>JAURNJ010000225.1 GCA_030830245.1 Novosphingobium sp.
AGCAGGCCATCGCGGCTCATCACGAAGAAGATGCGGGTCTGGCCGAACATCATCATCAGCACGACCGAAGGCAGCGCGAGGCCCGCCGCAAGGCCGACAAGGTTGCCGATCTGCTGCCAGCCGATCTCGCGCAGGGTCCAGGCAAGCGCCTCCTTCGAACAGACCACCGCCTGATCGGCGACACTGGCGCAGGCTGCCGCCATGCCGGTGGCGTCGCCGGGCGAGATGCCCTTGCCTGCCTCGTCGAGCAGCGGCTGCGCGCCGACCGACCCGATCACGCCGGAAGCGACCAGAAGGTAGAACACGGTGCAGATGGCAAGGCTGCCGATCAGGCCGATAGGCATGTTGCGCTGCGGGTTCTTGGTCTCCTCCGCCGCGGTGGACACCGCATCGAAGCCCACGTAGGCAAAGAAGATCGAGGCCGCCGCCGCCGAAATGCCGGCAAAGCCAAGCGGGGCGAAGGGCTCGAAATTATCCGAATTCATCACCGGCAGGGCGAGCGCGCAAAACACCGTCAGCGCGGCGATCTTGACCACCACCAGCACCGCGTTGACCATCGCGCTCTCGCGCGTGCCGATCACCAGAAGCCAGGTGACAAGCAGGGCGATCAGGAAGGCCGGCAGGTTGATATAGCCGCCGACCGCAATCGCGGTGGAAAGCTCCTCGCTTGGCGCGGCACCGAAGGCCAGCTTGATCTGCGCGATAAGAGCATTGGCGTTGACCAGTTCCTGCGGCAGCGCGACCCCGGCATATTCCCTCAGCAAACCGACGAAATAGCCCGACCAGCCGACCGAAACGGCCCCAGCCGCCACGGCATATTCCAGCACCAGCGCCCAGCCGACCATCCAGGCCAACAGCTCGCCCATCACCGCGTAGCTGTAGGTATAGGCGGAGCCGGAAACCGGCACCATCGAGGCCATTTCGGCATAGCAAAGCGCCGCCACGGCGCAGACCACGCCGGCGATGATGAAGCTCAGGAGCATGCCCGGCCCGGCCTTCTGCGCCGCCTCCGCCGTCAGCACGAAGATGCCGGTGCCGATGATCGCGCCCACACCCAGCATGGTAAGCTGGAAGCCGCCCAACGATCGATGGAGAGACTTCTTCTCGGCCGTCGCCAGAATGGCGTCCAGCGGCTTCACGCGTCCGAACATGCTTGTCTCCCCAGACCCTTTGCGATCGCGAAGCTAGCGCATTGCCGTGCCCATGCAAGCGGTTGCAGCCCCCCTTCCCCAGTTTCGCACGAACGCTTACAAAGGGATATGTCCACGACCTTCCAGCTCGACACCTCGACCAGCCGCGCCAACCCGACGCCCGCGCCGATGCGCCGTCTCACCGTGCCGCTCATCCGCAAGCGCAAGCAGGGCGGAGTGACGGCGGAACCCATCGTGATGCTGACGGCCTACACCGCGCGGCAGGCGCAACTGCTCGATCCGCACTGCGACATCCTGCTGATCGGCGATTCGCTCGGCCAGGTGATCTATGGCCTGCCTTCCAGCATTCCGGTGACGCTGGAGATGATGGCAAACCATGCCGCCGCCGTGGTGCGCGGTTCCTATCATGCGCTGGTGGTAGTCGACATGCCTTTCGGCTCCTACGAGGCATCGCCGCAAAAGGCGTTCGAGAGCGCGGCCTGGCTGCTGAAGGAAAGCGGCGCGGCCGCGGTGAAGCTGGAAGGCGGGCAGGCGATGGCGGAAACGGTCGCGTTCCTCTCGCAGCGCGGCATTCCGGTGATGGGCCATGTCGGGCTGACCCCGCAGGCGGTCAACGTGCTGGGCGGCTACATGGCGCGCGGGCGCAGCGATGCCGAAGCGGAGAAGATCGTCAGCGACGCCAAGGCATTGGATGAAGCGGGCGCTTTCGCCGTGGTCGTCGAAGGCGTGGTCGAACCCATCGCCATCGCCGTGACCAAGGCGGTTTCCTGCCCCGTCATCGGCATCGGCGCTTCGGCGCAGTGCGACGGGCAGGTGCTCGTCACCGAGGACATGCTCGGCATGTTCGAACGGGTGCCGCGCTTCGTCAAACGCTATGCCGAAATTTCAGACCTGATCTCCGAAACGGCCGCGAAATACGCCGAGGAAGTGCGCGCGCGGACTTTCCCCGGCGAGGAACAGACCTACCAGCCGAAGCGCGAGGCCTAGGTCAGCTCCACGGCGGCCTGATTGCCGGAGCAGGCGTGCCGGAAAAGCGTGGCGCGGGAGCGGGTTGCGTGATTCCCGCCGCCTCGACGAAAGTGCCGCGCGCCACGTTGTGCGGATGCTTGGGCGCTTCGGAAAGGCTCAGCACCGGGGCGAAGCAGGCATCGCTGCCCGCGAACACATCGCACCATTCGTCTCGCGTCTTGCCAAGGAAAACCTGCGTCAGCCGCTCCTTCATCGCGGGCCAGTTCGCCCGCTCGTTCTGCTGTGCGAACTGCTCCTCGCCCGCGATGCCCAGCCGTTCCAGCATTTCGGCATAGAACGGCCCCTCGATCGGCCCGACCGAAACGTGCTTGCCGTCCTTCGTCTCGTAGGTGTCGTAATAGGGCGCGCCGGTATCGAGGATGTTCTTGCCGCGCTCGTCCACCCAGCGGCCAAGGCTGTACAGCGACCAGACCATCGTCGCCAGCAAGGCCGACCCGTCGACCATGGCGCAGTCGACCACCTGCCCCTTGCCGCTGGACTTGGCCGAAAGGATGCCCGCGAGCATCCCGAAGGCGAGCACCATGCCGCCGCCGCCGAAATCGCCCACGGCATTGAGCGGCGGGGTCGGCTTGCCACCCTCGCGCCCGAAGGTGTGGAGCGAGCCGGACAGCGAGATGTAGTTGATGTCGTGCCCGGCGGCATTGGCCATTGGCCCCTCCTGCCCCCAGCCGGTCATCCGGCCCACGACGATGCGCGGATTGGCCGCGAGCAGCACGTCCGGCCCCAGCCCCAGCCGTTCGAGCACGCCGGGGCGAAAGCCTTCGATCAGGCCATCGGCCTCGCGAGCCAGATCGAGCACCGCGGCGATTCCCTCGGGCGACTTGAGATCGAGTTCGATATGTTCGCGGTTGCGCAGGGTGGCGTCGAATTTCAGCCTGCCGCTCTCGGCAGTGCCAGGCCGGTCTATCCGGATCACCCGTGCGCCGTGATCGGCCAGCATCATTGCAGTGAATGGTCCGGGACCGATTCCCGCCAGTTCGATCACCGTAATGCCTTCGAGTGCGCCTGCCATGCTTGTCCCTCCCGCTGGATTTCCCATGCACGAGCCGATGCCCGAGACTTGGCACCGTGTCGAGTGGGCCCAATGCCGTGTGGGGAACGTCAGCGGGTGGCGGCGAGCACCATGCGCGCTTCGGCCAGCAGCGGATTGTCGCCAGCAACATTGCGCGCCTTGGCCAGCAACGAGGCGGCATCGCGCCGCTGCTCCCCGCTTGCGACCAGCACCACGCCAAGCGCCTGCGCGCTCATTGGATGGGCGCGATACAGCGACTGAGCGCGCCCCGCGGTCAAGACGGCGGCTTCGATGTCGCCGGTCTTTGCCTGCACCAGCGCGAGATCGGAAAGCAGGCGCAGGTCGCGGTCGCGTCCACCTGCTGCAAGAATGGCATATAGCCGCTGCGCTGTCGGCCAGTTGTTCGATCCTGCCGCCACCCATGCATTGGCACGCTGTGCAGCCGCACTTGCCGGACTGGCCGCCAGCCAGCCTTGCGCGAGCCGAGCCGCCGAGGCAGCCTCGCCCGCCAGAAGCATGGCCTGGAAGCGACGCTCCATCAGGCTGTCGGGACGGCGGATGCGCGCAGCGCGTGAATACAAGCGATCCGCCTCGCTGAAATTCCCCGCCACCAGCTCGACATCGCCCGCAAGCGCGAGGTGATCGTAATTGCCCGGATTTTGCGCCAGCCAGCTATTGGCCTGTGCGCGCGCGGAGCCGGTGTCACCCATGACCAGCATGCGGCCGATGGGATCGTGCCCCGAAACCGCAAATGGCTCGCGCGGAGCGGCCCCAGCCAGCCTGTCCAGCAAGGGTGCTGCAAGGTCACGCCGGTCCAGCTGTTCCCAACTGCGCACCACGGTCATGACCAGATAGGGCGCTGCATCCGCCCGCCGCGCGGGCTCGGCGAAGCGTTCGGTCACGCCCTTGTAGTCCGCCGAAAGGAACAGCGCCCGCGCGATCAGGTCGCGAACGCGCCGGTCAGGCGCGCCCCGGCATAGCGCAGCGAGCGCAAGGCATCGCTGCCATACACTCCAACCGCGATCATGGCCGTGGTCATCACCGCGACAAAGCCGCTGTGGGAAAGCGCCCGCTCGGCGATGGGGCCGATATTCAGGTCGATCTGGTCGGCGCGCAAGCTCCAGGCGATTTCCGAGGAGGCGAACAGCACGACGATATCCACCAGCCACAACAGGACAACTGCGTGCGGAATATAATGCTTGAACAAACGGATCATCGACACGCAGTCCATTACCTTGCAGCCACAGGGGCCGTGGAGGCTCGGGATTAGGCCAGAGAAGTAAAATGTCGGTAAATCTGAGAGGCCATGCCCCGATTTCTGGACACCATATCAATGATTAGAAAGGTTTTTTCCGCGATTCCTGTCGGATCAATTTACACCGCGGAGCCAGGTTGCCGCGCCTCGCAAACGACGATCCGGCAACCTTGCATTAACCATGTCAAATCGCAGCTCGGTTAACTCCCAAGGTTTATCGGGATTCACATGTCTCGCAGCGCACCGATCATTCCCGTCAACGCCAAGATGTATCGCCACTTCGCGATTGCGACAGTGATGATCACGGGAACGCTGGCGCTGTTCGCCGATGGCGAAAACCGCCAAGCGCTCGAAGAACAGATCGAAGCGCGCCAGCAGACGGTGGCCCTCCAGCAGGCCGAACAGGAGAATGCCGCAAAGAAAGCTCCCGCCAAGAAGAGCAACTTTACCGACAAGCGCAAGACCAAGGGCTCGTTCGGCAGGGAAGACGATTACGAATGGCGTCCCCCCCGGCTACCGCGCAGGGGTGGCGGTTTCGCAGAAGAAGGCGAGGCCGAACTGGTTGCGGCCTCCGACGTGTCCTACTCAGGCGGTCCCGTCAGCAACCCAGGTGCGGCCATGACGGCGCCACCTCCGCCCGGAATGTCGCCGGAGCAGTACGAGCAGATGCTGAACCAGAAGAAGAAAAGAAAGCCCCAGCCGGTTTCCACTGCAGCATAGCGCCAGATGACTGCGGCCCAGCAGCAGGCGATGCTCGCAGCTTCGGACGCGCGCAGCCGGACCATGCGCGTGGAGCAGGAGCAGGACTAAAAGCATTCGCGAGCAAGGAACTCGCGTGTGTCCTTTCCGACCAGGGCGGCATGGCCATAGGCGGGATGGTCGATGACGACCATCGCCTGTCCTTCCCCGCTTTTCCAGGCGGAAATTGCCTCGGGCGGGAAATCGAAGTGGAAGAAGTGGACTGCACTGGCCTTGCCGTCACGCTCGCGGGTCCGCTCGACATCGCCCTCGGCGCGGGCCGGGATCACATGGCTGCCGATCTGGATCGAGATATGGTTCTCCACCCCGCCGATGGTGCGCAGGAAAGCGTCGCGCAGTAACGGATCGGCAACCTCGAAAAGCACGGTCGCAGTGAGTTCGGCACCCTTTGGGACCATCGGATCGTAGGCGGCCAGCTCGTCGACAAGCTGATCCTCGCCGCCCTTCTCGATGCGCAGCATTTCCTGGATCTGGAGCCACATCGAATCCCAGTTCTCGAACAGGATCACGGCATTGGGCCCGATGGACAGGCGCGAGAGCTTCTTGCGCTCGATTGCCTCTGCCTTCTTGTCCTTGCGGATCATCTCGTACTGCTCGACCGGCATGATGTCGTCGGCGGTTATGGTGCGGGTGTTGCGGGGCATCTCAGTCTCTTCTGGTTGGTTCAGAGGCCGTAAGCGAAAGCCATCACCTCGATAGGGTGGCCGATCCGGGCTGGTGGTTCGCTGCCATTGGCTTCGATCACCTGCCGCAGGTGAGGCCCGGCGAGCGGGCATTCGCTGACGACCAGGTCGGGATTCTCTTTCATCAGGGCGCGGCCGGCGGGTCGGCCAACCTTGATCGCCTTGTCGAAATTCGCCTTGAAGATGCCCCACTTGCCACCATGGCCCGAACAACGCTCGGTCAGTTGCGGTTTGGCTTCGGGGATGAGGCGCAGCATCTCCATCGCCTTGGGCCCCATGTTCTGGGCGCGGGCGTGGCAGGC
>JAURNJ010000226.1 GCA_030830245.1 Novosphingobium sp.
GATCTCGCCAAGCGCCTTGTTGATGTTCTGCACTCCAATGCCGAAGCCGAACAGCATGATCCCGTCTGGCTGCCTCGCGTGAAGCACGCGCATCTCGTCCAGCTTGTCTGCCGGAACCTGTGGCACGACAACCTCGCCGGTGATCTCGATGCCCAGCTTGGCGCAGGCATCGCGCGCAGAGCGCAGGTATTGTTCGCCGATCAGTGAATCCTCATAGACTATGCCGATCGTCTTGCACCCGTCGTAATGCGCGACGTGCGAAATGATGATCGGCTCTTCCTCCATCGACCCGGCGGGCAGGCCGAACACATATTCGCCGAGCATGGATTCGGTGCCGCACACGGTCAGGATCGGAACTTCGCCCATGTCGTTGACATATTCGCCGAGCGGGCCGCCATTTTCCGAGATCCACGGACCGAAGATGACGACACAGCCTGCTTCAACCAGCCGGTAATAGGCGTCCCGTACCGCCTTGAACGAACCGAGCGGCAAGCCCTGCACCGCCTCGACGACATATTCGACCTCGCGGTCGAGCTTTCCAGCCTCACGCAATTCGTCCTCGGCGAGGCGATAAGCGGCAAGGACAAAGTCCTCCAGCATCGAATCGCTGCCACCGTCACCCTCGATGTAGTCGATCAGGATGCCGACCTTGACGGGCTCGACAGCGAGCTTCACTTTGGCACCTGTGTCATGGAGCGGATCCTATCTGTTCTTTGATGAGACAGCTTGAAGCAGGCACCGCAAAGGTCAAGCCGCAGGAGCGATGGAGCCGCTCTTTCAAGAACACATTCCGACACGGAGAACCGTAAAATGGGGATTGCCGAAAACAAGCAGATCGTCGCCACGTTCGTCGAGCACCTGCCGCAGGGGACTGCCGACTGGGGTCTGGTCGCAGACGACGCGCAATGGTGGATTCAGGGCGCGGGCAATGTCTCCAAATCGCAGATCCGCGAAATCGCCGCGGGGCTCGGCGCCATGGCAACGAGCGCGCAGATGTTCATCGATCACATCACCGCCGAGGAAGACCGCGTCGCGGTTGAGAGCCACAGCAGGTTCGAGATGAGCGACGGACGCTTGTTCGAGAATACCTACCATTTCCTGTTCCATCTGAAGGATGGCAGGATCGTGCTGGTGCGCGAACACTTCGACACGGGATACGCGCGGGATTTCTTCGGCGCGGAAACGCAGGACGCCCTGATCAGCAGCGCGAGCTAGCCGCGCATTACCTCGCGCGCATAACCCGTATCGTGATGTTCGTGGACTTCGCGGATCAGGCCGCCGCGCACGAACATGAGGAAGTGATAGGTGTTTTCATAAGCCCGGCCATCATGGAACCGACCCTTGCCGTCGCATTCGATGGCGACACGATCCTCCTCCGCGGTCACGTGGCGAATGAGCATATGGCTTGGCGCTCTCGTCTCGAGGGCGCGTTTGGCCAGCGCCTTGAACTCGGCGAGTGGAAGAAAACCGTACCCCTGAATCCACCAGCGCGCATCCTCGGCGACAAGCTCGTAGCGCGGCCCGGTTTCGAGCGAGCGCAGGAAATCGAGCGCGATCTGCCTGTTGGCCTCGATATCGTGGGTCATTGCCCCGGCTCCTCGAACGGTATCCCGAAGGCTTCGTAGTAAAAGGCGAAACGCTCCCGTACTTCCTTTACCTCAACGCCGAGATCGCGAATGTCGTAGCGGTGCGCGCCGAATTTGCCTTTGCGATTGGCCACCACGTAATCGGCAATCGCAGCGCGCGCTTGCTGCGTGAAGTCGATGCCGTGCCGCTCGTATACCTTCGCAACCTCGCCCAGCGGATCGCGTTCGAGATCGAGATAGAGCACTTCGGCAAAGCGCGCTTCGAGCCCAGACTCTTCGCGCCAGGCCATCATTGCACGCGTGCTGGCGACCGCGCCGTCGATCGAGGCCAGCACATAGTCTCGCCCGAACTCCTGAAACGCGTTTCCGAACTGGCGCCGGTGGGCGTAGAGCAGGCCCACGATCGAGGCCATGCTCTTCACCGGGTCGCGGTGGCACAGGACCATGCGCGCGTCGGGATATTCGGCAAACAGGCGCGGCAGCAATGCGATGTGCGAGGGATTCTTGAGCACCCATTGGCTCCGCTCCTGCCCGAACTGGATCGCCTGCAACACCTTGCGATGGGAGCGATAGCCCGCACCGGGATCGCCATGCTGCGCCAGCCAGCGGCCATATGACGGGACATTCCAGAAGAACGGGAACGAATAGCCGGTAAAGGCATATTCGACGATCAGCGTATCCTCGGCGACGCCCTCGCTTGTGTAATCGTGCTTCTCGCGCACATCGTCGGCCTGCCAGCCTTCGGACCGGATGAAATGCTCTCCCGCTGCGCGTTGCGGCGCATTGTCGGTGGTGGCGAGGTTGACCGGCGGCGACAGGGTCCAGATCTGCCAGTGACGGGGCGACAGGCTGCGCGGATCGCTGGCCAGCAGCGATTGCATGAAGGACGTGCCCGAGCGGCCATGCCCGGCGATGAACAGCGGCGCGCGGATTTCCTCGTCGGCAATCTGTGGGTATCGATCCCGATCCGCATGGAGACGAAGCCGCCCAACCAGCAGCTTCAGGATGTGGCTGCGGGTTCGCGCGACGCCCTGCTCGGTCAGCTCCGCATCGGCATTGAGCGCGGCGATGAAGGCCTCGAATGGCGCGCGCCATTCCTCGTCGCCCCAGTCGCACGATCCGGCAGTAGCCTGCGCCTCGGCCAGCAGGGCATTGGCATCGAAATTGGGCATCAGCCCCTCGGACTTGCGAGCGCGCCCATCCTGCTTGCCGCCGCCTCGCCGAACATGCTGCGCTGAAACAGGCTCTCGTCGAATGGGCCATCGGCGCGCTTGGCGCCCATCACCTTTTCATAGGCCCGCTTGACCGGTTCGCGAGCGGCGATGGCCGCGTGCCAGCGTTTCAGGTCCTGGTATTCGTCGATCGAGTCGGCAAAGCGGTCGTAGATGTTGACCCAGCCGTAGCAGCCCATGTCGGCAATGGAGTATTCGCCCGCGATCCATTCGCGGCCTTTCAGTTGCCCGTCGAGCACCTGCCAATGCCGCTTCACTTCGCCGATGTAGCGAAGCTGTCCATAAGCTCGGGTTTCTTCGGGCGCATAGCGGATGAAGTGGATCGCCTGTCCGCTCAGTGGACTGAGGCCGGAGCTTTGCCAGAACAGCCATTGCATCGCCGTGGCACGATCGCGCAGCCCGGCGGGCAGGAAACGCCCTGTCTTCTCTGCAAGGTAGGTGAGGATCGCACCCGATTCGAACATCGCCAATGGCTCGCCGCCATCGGCAGGCGCATGGTCGACAATCGCGGGCACCTTGCCATTGGGCGAGATAGCGCGGAACTCGGGCGTGTGCTGCGCGCCTTCGCCGACTGCGAGGTGATGCGCGGCCCATTCCATCCCGCACTCCTCCAGCATCATGGCCACCTTGAAGACGGCGGGCGAGCCTTCGACGTAGAGGTCGATCATGTGTTCTTGCTCCTAGTTGCCGACCGGAAAGGTGATCGCCTTGATCTGGGTGTATTCGTTGTAGCCTTCCTCGCCCCATTCGCGACCGAGGCCCGAACGCTTGTAGCCGCCAAACGGGGTATCGGGATGCAGCCTGCCCGAGCCGCCGTTGATCGCGATGGAGCCAGTGCGCACCTTCATCGCCATGTCGAGC
>JAURNJ010000227.1 GCA_030830245.1 Novosphingobium sp.
CTTCAGCAGCCCGGCAATCCTCAGTTCGGGCCACTTGTCGGCGTGTTTTTCGAGACCGGCGACGATCGTGGCGAGGCCCAGGGTATTGGCCCAGAACATGGGACCGCCCGTGTAGCTTGGCCAGCCGTAGCCATGCACATACATCACGTCGATGTCGCTGGCGCGCTGGGCAATGCCTTCTTCGAGGATCAGCGCAGCCTCGTTGACCATGGGATAGAGCAGCCGCTCGAGAATTTCCTGGTCGGTCACGTCATTGCGGCGCTTGCCCGACTTGTAGGCAAATTCGAGGATCAGCGCGTTGACTTCCTCGGAGGTAGAGCGGGTGCGGTCCGCCGCGTAGTCATAGAAGCCCCCGCCGGTCTTCTGGCCAAGACGACCGCGTTCGCACAGCACGTCCTTGATCCGGTTGGGGTCCGATTTTTCCTTCACCCAGCCGATGTCGAGCCCGGCAAGGTCGGCCATCTGGAACGGCCCCATGGGAAAGCCGAAATCGGTGAGCACCTTGTCGACGCGCTCTGGCAGCACGCCTTCCATCAGCAGCGATTCGCCCTGTCCCTGCCGTGCCGCAAGCATGCGGTTGCCAATGAAGCCATGGCAGACCCCGGCGACGACCGCGACCTTGCCGATGGTCTTGGCAAGCTTCATCGAGGTGGCGAGCGCCGAGGCTCCGGTCTTCGCGGCGCTCACGACTTCGAGCATCCGCATGACGTTAGCGGGCGAGAAGAAATGCAGGCCCAGCACCATTTCGGGCCGGGAGGTGGCCGAAGCGATCTCGTTGACGTCAAGATAGCTGGTGTTGGTCGCCAGGATCGCGCCGGGCTTGCAGATCGCATCGAGCTTGCCGAACACGTCCTTCTTGATGTCCATGCGCTCGAACACGGCTTCGATGACGAGGTCGCAATCTGCGAGATCGTCGAGGCTTAGCGAAGGCGTCAGCAGGCCCATCGCCTGTTCGACCTGCGCAGCCGTGATCCGGCCCTTGGCGGCGGTGTTCTCGTAATTCTTGCGGATGGTGGCAACGCCCCGGTCGAGCGGAGCCTGCTCGCGCTCGACCATGGTGACCGGAATTCCTGCAGAGAGGAAATTCATCGTGATGCCGCCGCCCATGGTGCCGGCGCCGATGACGCCGACCTTGGCAATCGGCAGGATCGGCGTGTCGGCGGGCAGGTCGTCGATCTTGTTGGCGGCGCGCTCTGCGAAAAACAGGTGGCGCAGGGCCGCGGACTGGGTCCCGGCCATCAGCGGCTCGAACAGAGCGCGCTCCATCGGCAGTCCCTCGACGAAGGGGTGCTTCGTGGCGATCTCGATTGCCTTTATGGCAGCCTCCGGGGCATCGAAGCCCTTGAGCTTGCGCGCGTTGGCCTTGCGGAAGGCATCGAACACGCCAGGATCGGTGCCCGCAATCTTGTCAGTCCGGGCGCTCGAAACCGGGTGCGCAGCCTTGCCGATTACGCTGCGGGCGAAATCTACCGCGTCGGCCTCAAGGCTGTCCTCGCCGATAAGCTTGTCGACTAGGCCGATCGTTTCGGCGAGCTTCGCTCCGATCGGATCGCCGCTCGTAGCCATCGGTAGCGCCGCCTCGACGCCGACGACGCGCGGCAGGCGCTGGGTGCCGCCCGCGCCGGGAATGAGGCCAAGCTTCACTTCGGGGATGCCGAGTTTGGCCGAAGGCACTGCCAGCCGGTAATGGCAGCCGAGCGCGACTTCGAGCCCGCCGCCCAGCGCGGTGCCATGGATCGCTGCGACCACCGGCTTGGCGCTCGCCTCGATCGTGTTGATCACCGTGTTGAGATCGACCGAGCCGGACGCGGGCTTGCCGAATTCGGTGATGTCCGCACCGGCGAAAAAGGTGCGGCCATCGCAGCGGATCACCACCGCTTTCACCGCGTCGTCGCCTGACGCTTCCTCCATTGCCGCGACGAGGCCGTCGCGCACGGCAGCGCCCAGCGCGTTCACCGGGGGATTGTTGGATACGACGACGAGAACCTCGCCGACGCGGTGCGTTGTGATGACAGACATGCGCTCTCCGTTGGCAGAATCGCCGGGCCATTTGGCAAGCGCGCTCCTTGCCCGATCCGGGGCGCAATGCCTAGTGATTCGATGGGCGGGGCTGGCTTCGGGCAATGAGATCGGGCAGGGCGGCGGCAATGGTTCCGCAATCCCCTCCCGCCGCGCCGCGTGCCAATCTTGTCCTCGCCATGCTGCTTGGCGTCTATGTGTTCAATTACCTCGACCGGATGCTGCTTTCGATCCTCGCCGCGCCGATCCAGCACGAACTCGAACTGACCGACGGACAGATGGGCCTGCTTGGCGGGCTGGCCTTTGCCGCGCTCTATTCCACGCTCGCCGTGCCCCTGTCGGCGCTGGCCGACCGCACCGGGCGCAAGCGGGTAGTCGCCTGGAGCCTCGTGGTGTGGAGCGTCTTCACGGCCCTGTGCGGGTTCGCGTCCAATTTCTGGCAGATCTTCCTTGCGCGGCTCGGCGTCGGCATTGGCGAGGCGGGCGGAGTCGCGCCCAGCTATGCCGTGATCGGCGAATGGTTCCCGCCCCGGCAGCGCGCCTCTGCGCTGGCGACCTATTCGCTTGGCAACCCGCTCGGATCGGCCTTCGGCCTTCTGGCAGGCGGCTACATCGCGCAGGCGGTGGACTGGCGCACCGCCTTCGTCGTTATCGGGCTGGCGGGGGTGGCGTTCGCGCCGCTGTTTGCACGCGTGGTGAAGGACCGACCGCAACCGCTTGAAACAGTGCGGCTCGATCCGCCGCAGCCTTTCGCATCGACGTTCCGCCTCTTGGCGCGCAAGCCCTCGTTCTGGCTGCTCTCGTTCGGTGCGGCGGCAGGCTCGTCCATCGGCTATGGTATCGGCTTCTGGCTGCCCAGCTTCGCGCAGCGCAGCTTCGGGCTTGGTCTGTTCGATGCCGCGCTGTTCGTCTCCGGGCTGCTGCTGGTGGGCGGGGTGAGCGGGATTCTCGCAGGCGGACGGCTGGCAGACCGCATGGGGCACGCCGACCGCGCATGGTATGCCCGGCTGCCCGCAATCGCCTATGGAGCCAGCGCGCCGCTATGGGCGACAGGGATCGCGAGCACCGACATGGCGCTCGCTTTCGTGCTGCTGCTCTTGCCGCAGGCCCTCAGCTTCGTCTGGCTCGGGCCGGTCAACGCGGCGGTGCTGCATCTCGTCGAACCGGCCGCGCGCGCGACGGCATCGGCGCTGTTCCTGCTGATCAACAACCTGATCGGACTGGCGGGAGGAATCTATGCGCTCGGCGCAATGTCGGACCTGCTGGCTCCTGCGCATGGAGAGGAGAGCCTGCGCGTCGCGATCCTGTGGGCCTTGACTCTCTATCTCGTCGCGGCTGCATTGATGGCAATGGCGGGCAGAACATTGCGCCGCGACTGGGTGGATGAGGGAGAAGCACCATGATGCTCAAGGACAAGGTTATCATCGTATCGGGCATCGGCGCGGGGCTGGGTATCGAACTGGCTCGGCTCGCCGCGCGCGAGGGTGCGAAGGTGGCGATCTCCTGCCGGACCGTGTCCTTCCTCAGGGAGTCGGAGGAAGAGCTGAAGGCTGCCGGTGCAGACGTTCTGGCCCAGCGCTGCGACATATCGCAGGAAGCGGATTGTGTTGCCCTGGCCAAGGCGGTCACCGACCGGTGGGGCCGGATCGACGGCTTGGTCAACAACGGCACTCGTACCCTGCCGTTCGAACTGTTCGAGAATGTCGATCTGGCGGAATGGGAGGTCTGTCATTCGATCACCCTGTTCGGCGCGCTGCGCATGGCGCATGCCTGCGTGCCCGGCCTCAAGGCGGCGGGCGGCGGCGCCATCGTCAACATCACGTCCAGCTTGGGCTATGCCGATCCGCCGTCGGCGGCAGGCGAGGGCGGCTGGGGCCTTGGTTACGGCATGTCGAAGGCGGCGATGCACCGCGTGGCCGGCATCCTCAAGCTGGAACTCGGCCAGCACGGCATCAGGACCTTTAACGTCCAGCCCGGGTTCATCGCCACCGAGCGCATCGCGCAGGACATGGCCAAGTTCGGTTTCGACGCCAGCAAGGGCGCGCCGTGCGATGTCCCGGCCCGGGTCGTGCGCTTCCTTGTCACCGATCCGGCGGCGGAGAAATACAACGGCAGGAACATCGAGGCGCAGCAGCTGTGCCACGAGCTTGGCCTCATGCCCGAATGGCCGGGGCCGGGCTCGGCGGGCAAGTCAGGCGGCCTCACTTACGACATGTCGGCCTACAACATGTTCAAGGTGGCGCAGGGCGAGAAGTTCACCGATGTTTACGGCACGCTTGCCTGGGCGGATTGAGATCGCGCGGCGATGAAGATCAGCCACGGCGATGACCATGCCGAAATCCGCGAGGCCGTTCGCGGCATCTGCGCGCGGTTTCCGGCCGAGTATTTTCGCCGGATCGATGCGGAACGTGGCTATCCCGAAGAGTTCGTCGATGCCCTGACTTCGGCGGGGTGGCTCGCCGCGCTCATTCCCGAGGAGTATGGCGGCGCGGGCCTCGGGCTGGTCGAAGCGTCGGTGATCATGGAGGAGGTCAACCGGTCAGGCGCCAATGCTGGCGCCTGTCACGGCCAGATGTACAACATGGGCACCTTGTTGCGGCACGGTTCGGCAGAGCAGAAGGCGCGCTACCTGCCGGAAATCGCGGCAGGCCGCCTGCGGCTCCAGTCGATGGCGGTTACCGAGCCAGCGGCGGGCACGGACACCGGCAGCATCGCCACCTTTGCGCGGCGCGAGGGGGACCGGTTCGTCGTCAAAGGGCAGAAGGTCTGGACTTCGCGGGTCCAGCATTCCGACCTGATGATCCTGCTCGCACGCACCACTGCGGCAGACAGGGTGGCTAAGAAGTCGCAGGGCCTTTCACTGTTCCTTGTCGACCTTCGCGAGGCGGTGGGCAGGGGCCTCGAAGTTCGGCCTATCGCGAACATGGTCAATCACGAGACTAACGAACTGTTCTTCACCGATCTCGAAATCCCGGCAGAAAACCTGGTCGGCACTGTCGACGAGGGCTTCCGCCATGTCCTCGACGGACCCAATGCCGAGCGGACTCTGATCGCCGCCGAATGCGTAGGCGATGGTTACTGGTTTGTCGAAAAGGCCGCAGCCTATGCGGGCGAGCGCGTGGTGTTCGGTCGGCCCATAGGCCAGAACCAGGGTGTGTCGTTCCCCATTGCGCGGGCTTTCGCCAACATCGAGGCGGCCAGCCTAATGCGTTACGAAGCCGCGCGCCTGTTCGACGCCGGTCAGCCGTGCGGGCCGCAGGCCAACATGGCAAAGCTGCTGGCGGCGGACGCATCGTGGGAAGCGGCCAATGCCTGCATGCAGACCTTCGGCGGCTTCGGCTTTGCCAGCGAATACGATGTCGAGCGCAAGTTTCGCGAGACGCGGCTTTACCAGGTGGCGCCGATCTCCACCAACCTGATCCTGAGCTACCTTGCCGAGCACATGCTTGGCATGCCGCGCTCTTTCTGAGAATATATTACGCAAACAGCGCTAGCGCGCGCATCTCCACGCTGCCGCGTGTCGGGGTTCCCGGTGGGCAGGTCGCATCGAAGAACGCGGAATGGGCCACCTGGTGCGGCAGCGCCGGATCGCTGTTGTGGGTGATGAAGACCAGCACTTCGTCGCTAGTCATCTCGCTCCAGTAGCACCAGCGGTGTTCCGGGCTGAACATGTAGCCGGTCGTATCGAAGACGAAATCTCCGCCGCCGCGAATTTCGGTATGCGCGACCACTACTTCGCGGTCGGCGTCGCGCACTGTACGCGCGTCACACAGGGCGAGCGGATAGTCCTGCGGCGGTGGCGTGATCGGACGCCACATGTTGATGTGGGCCCAGCGGCTGAAATCCGTCAGCTGCAGGTCCGGCACGAATTGCATGATCATCTCGGCGAGCCGCACCGCAGAAGCGTCCGTGGTGTCGCCATGGGGATAGAGCGCAGGCAGCGCGTTGGTGAGCCCGGTCAGGCGGTCGGTCGCGGAAGGGCCATAGCGCTTCTTGCCCGCGCCCTGCATGAAGACATGCGCGGCGCCGGTGACCTCCATCAGGAGCGCGGTCATTTCCTCGATATAACGCTGGTCGACCTCCGCATCCTCTTCGATCAGGTTGAGATCGGGCACGGTCGAGACATGGCGCACGAGCTGAAAACCCTCCCGGTCGAGCGACGTCTCCTGCCCGCGCATGTCGGAAATCCAGACTTCGCGGCCTGGGCGTGTGACCATGGTCGAGAGGTGATCGCGCTCGGTCACGAAGGTAAGCGCGGTCTCGCCCTCGGCGACGGGATTGCGGATGTAGAAAATCTCTCCGGAAACGCCTGCCTGCGTGTTCGCCTCTTCAGCCGTCATCGCATCCATCGCCCGAAAAATGGTGCCGGCTACAGGATTCGAACCCGTGGCCCCCTGATTACAAATCAGGTGCTCTACCAACTGAGCTAAGCCGGCGCGGGGCCGTCCTTGCCCTAGACGACGCCGAAGGTCCAGCCTTCGGTTTGCGCAACAGCATCCAGGCCCTCGGGCTGCCACAATGCCGGATCGTGGGCGACAGCGCGCAGCCAGGCGGCGGTGAGCAGGGCGTCCGTCGTGTGGTCGCTGTAGTCCGGCAACGGACTATGCGGCGGCGATCCAAGCTCTCCAAGCGCGCGGTCAAGCGTCTCGCCGTCGGTGATCTTGCTGCGTCCGGCCCGCATCCCTGACGCGCGGGCGGCAAGGCTGGTGTATATCTCGACCACGACGCTGCCCTGGTCTGGCAGCGGGTCGAATGGCCAGATTGCGTGCCTGTCGGCAAGGCGGTGCAGCAAGCGCATGCCGGTCAGGCTCGACTTGCCGACCTGCGCCGCACCGACCAGGTTGAAACAGCTCGATGGCGAAAGCCGGTGCCGCTTCTGGCGCTCTTCGGTAAGTCGAAGCCGACCCGCTCCAGGCTGGAAGTGCCTGCCGCAGTCGTCCTTGCCGTGCCGGAAATGTTCGCGCGCTTGCGGATGCGCGACAAGGCTGGAGGCAGAAAGGTGGGGGTCGTCAACGCAAATCCTATCGACCATGGCCCACAAATCCCGGGCCGAGGCTGGCGATGCCGGCCAGCCAGGGAAATAGCCGCCACGGTCGATGAACGGCAGGCCGGGAGAGAGGTCCAGCCCGACCAGCGCGTCGTCAGGCAGATCGTTGCGCAGCAGGGCGAGCGCGTCCTCGCGCGACCAGACATGGCCTGGGCGAACCAGAACCGGCGGACCGCCTTCCGCCAGGGCAAGCGCTACGGCAATGCCTTTCTGGCGCTCGCCCTTCGCGCCCGACCAGTCGATTGCGACAAAATGGGAAAAGCGCCGCGTGGTCATTTCCCGCGCTGCTCTGCCCGCTTTTTCTCCCACCATTCGAGCCGCTCGATCACCTGCCGTTCGAAGCCGCGCGGCACCGGCTGGTAATAGGTCTGCGGCTCCATGCCCTCGGGCCAGTAATCCGCGCCGGAAAAGCCATCGTCGCTGTCGTGGTCGTAGGCATAGCCCTCGCTGTGGCCGATCTCCTTCATCAGCTTGGTCGGGGCGTTGAGGATGTGGGCGGGAGGTGCGAGTGAGCCCGTTTCCCGTGCGCTCTGCCAGGCCGCCTTTTGCGCCTTGTACGCCGCGTTCGATTTGGGCGCCGTGGCGAGATAGAGGCACGCCTGGACGATGGCGAGTTCACCTTCAGGCGAGCCTAGGAACTGGAAGGCGTCCTTGGCGGCAAGGCACTGAGCAAGCGCCTGAGGATCGGCAAGGCCGATGTCCTCGCTGGCGAAACGGGTCATGCGGCGCAGCACATAAAGCGGCTCCTCTCCGGCAGTCAGCATCCTTGCAAGATAATAGAGCGCGGCCTGCGGGTCCGATCCGCGCAGCGCCTTGTGCAGGGCCGAGATCAGGCCGTAGTGCCCGTCGCGATCCTTGTCGTAGACCGCGACCCGGCGTTGCAGCAACGTGCCAAGGCCCGCCGCATCGAGCGTGCCCTCGATCTGTGCAGAATAGAGCGTCTCGGCCTGGTTCAGCAGGAAGCGCCCGTCTCCGTCTGCGGAGGCGATCAGTGCCGCGCGCGCATTGTCGTCGAGCGGCAGCGGGTTTCCCTGCAAGGTTTCTGCCCGTTCGAGCAGCACGCGCAGCGCCGCAGCATTGAGACGGTGCAGGATCAGGACCTGCGCGCGGCTGAGCAGCGCGGCGTTGAGCGCAAAGCTGGGGTTCTCCGTGGTCGCACCGACCAGCGTGACGGTGCCTCGCTCGACAAAAGGCAGGAAACCATCCTGCTGGGCGCGGTTGAAGCGGTGGATCTCGTCCACGAACAGCAAGGTGCGCTGGCCTGCCTTCGCGGCCGCCTCGGCCTCGGCGAAGGCCTTCTTAAGATCGGCAACGCCCGAAAACACCGCGCTGACGGCAGCAAAGCGCATCCCCACTGCATCGGCCAGCAGGCGCGCGATAGTGGTCTTGCCAGTGCCCGGCGGCCCCCAAAGGATCATCGACGAGAGCTTGCCCGAGGCGACCATGCGACCGATCGCGCCCTGCGCGCCGGTCAGGTGCTCCTGCCCGACAACCTCGGATAGCGCGAGCGGACGCAACTGGTCAGCCAGCGGCGCATCGGCAGCTGGCGCGGTGTCGCGCGAAGCAGGCGGCAGATCATCGGCAAACAGGTCGGCCATAGTGCCTATCCTAGCGACTTTGCCTCACGCTGCAAAAGGGGGTATCGTGGGACTTCCTTGGGAGA
>JAURNJ010000228.1 GCA_030830245.1 Novosphingobium sp.
AACGCCACATCGTGATCCATCCCGCCTGGTATGCCGAGTCCGACATGGTCGGCAAATGGGGCAAGCTGGGCCGGTCTTCGGGCTGTTTTGCGCTCGGTCGCCGCGACTATTCCGATACGCTGATGAGCCTTTACGGTGGCCGGTTGCTGTTTGCCGACCGTATCGGCGACTCCTGAACCGTCCCGATATCATGTCCGTCAGTCTGATTGCCGCCCGAACCGACGCACCGCAGGATGCGCGCCAGGTGCGTTCGCGCAATGCCCTGTGCGGGGCACTGCTTGAACTGCTCCAGGAAACCACCTTCGACCAGATCACGATTCGCGAAATCTCCGCGCGGGCCGGCACCGGCTATGCCACCTTCTTCCGCCACTACCCGACCAAGGAAGCGCTGCTTGGCGATGTCGCCTCGGAAGAAATTGGCACGCTGATGACAATGACGGCCTCGATGATGCGGGGGCAGGACCGCTTCGGCGCCATCCTTGACCTGTGCAACTACGTCGATGACCATCGCAAGCTTTGGACGGCCCTGCTGACCGGCGGGGCGGCAGGCATCGTGCGCGAGGAAATGATGCGGCAGGCAGAATCTATCGGCGACGAGAGCCAGTGTCCGGACTGGCTGCCGCCCGATCTTGCCCTGCGTATCGGCGTCTCATCGGCAATCGACGTACTGGTCTGGTGGCTCGAACAGGAAGAGCGCTATTCGCCGGACAGGATTGCCGTCATTCTCGAACGGTTGGTAATTGGCCCGATCATGGACAAGCTGGTAGCCGGACCCGAACCCATTTAGGCTGCGGTTCGATGAGCGATACTGAGATCTTGATGGCAAGCCCGCTTGCCGATGCCGACTGGCCGACCTTCGGCTGGCGGGTGGATGTGCGGCCAGCCTTGGCTCAGGCAATGGCCGCAGGCAGGTCGGTCGCTCTCGCCACGCTCTATCGCGTCGAGGGCAGCGCTCCGCGCGGCCCCGGCGCGCAGATGCTGTTCGATGGCGACAAGGCCACTGGCTATTTCTCGGGAGATTGCATCGAGGGCGACGTTGCCCGCCATGCCGCAGAAGTGCTGGCCAGCGGCGAGCCGCGCCACCTGCATTATGGTCTTGGCAGTCCGTGGATCGACATCAGGCTTCGCTGCGGCGGTGCGCTCCATGTATTCGTGGAGCGGATTGTCCCTGGTAGTTCGGCGGCAAACGCCCTGCTCGAATGCGGCGAGCAGCGGCAGGTTTGCCTGTGGCGCAGCGACGGCTTGCAGCAGGCGGTGACAGTCGGTTCGGGTCCGGCGCTGACATTCGAGAGCGAGCCTTTCAGTTTTGCCCGCCGTTTCGATCCGGCTGCGCGCATTATCGTGTCGGGCGGCGATCCGGGCGCACTTGCCATGGCAAGCCTTGCGATGCAGGCCGGCTTCGAGACCGTCCTGGTCCGCCCCGGCGGCCCCGAAACTCCGCCGCCTTTTCCCGTCTCGCGTTATCTGCGCAGCGAACCCGCCGATGCGCTGGACCGGCTAGGGATCGACCGCTGGACGGCCTACATCGGCGCGACTCACGAGGATCACCACGACCTGGGCGGCTGCCTTGCGGCGCTGCGCGGCAAGGCAGCGTGGGTCGGAATGATCGGAGCGCGATCGCGCGCCGCCGGAAGGCTCGATGTGTTGCGGGCAGCAGGCGCGAGCGAGGACGAACTGGCGGCCTTGCACCTCACGCCTGGCGATCCTTCGCTTGGCAAGGCGCCGTTCGAAGTTGCGACTGGGATCCTTTCCCAGATCATGCAGACATTCGCGCGGATCGGCGCGGACGAATGAAACTCGTGGCAATCGTGCTGGCGGCAGGTTCCGCCACGCGGTTCGGCAGTGACAAGCTTTCAGCGCAACTGGAGGACAAGCCTCTGCTTCACCACGCGATTCTTGCGGCGCGTGCCGCCCCGGTCGAGCGGGTGATCGTGGTGGCGCGCGAAGGCCTTGCGCTTGGCGAATGGCTCGGTTCACCCCCGGTTGAGCGAGTCCCGATCGCGAGCAATGCCCTGTCCGAATCGCTGCAGGCAGGAATTGCGGCAGCGGGCCTTGTCGATGGAGCATTCGTGTTTCTCGGAGACATGCCGCGTGTGCCGCACTCGGTCGCGGGCCAGCTCGCCACTGCGCTGGGCGACAACTACGCCGCCATTCCGCGTTGCAATGGCAAGTCCGGCCATCCTGTTTTGCTTTCGGTTCGCAGCTTTGTCGACATGGCAGCGCTCACCGGCGACGCCGGGGCAGGCAAACTCCTCAAAGCGCGCGGGGATGTCGCCTTTGTGGACTGCGACGATCCCGGAATTCTGCAGGACGTGGACCGCCCCGAGGATTTGAGGCGGATTTAAGCCCGGCCAGTCTCGGGCGAAAGCTGCGCCGGATCGATTCCTTCCGCGCGCCAGGTCGCCATCCAGCGCGCTTCAACGCCGGATTCGAACAGGATATCGGCCGCGCCCCTTGCGGCATACCAGCCGTGGCGCTGCATCTCCCCCTCCAGTTGGCCGGGACCCCAGCCCGCATAGCCGAGAGCCACCAGCCAGCGACTTGGCCCGCGACCCTGCGCAATTGCGCGCAGCACATCGAGCGAGGAAGACAGCGCGCAAATCGGCTGCACTTCCATCGTGTCCACGCCCGCCCAGTCAGTCGAATGCAGTACGAAACCGCGTCCCGGCTCGACCGGTCCGCCATGGTGCACCGCGCAATCGGGCGCCACACCGGGATCGATATCGAGTTCCTTGAGGATCGAGTGCAGCCGCACGCCCTCGCGCAGATGGCCGACGTCGATGCCGAGCGCGCCGTTTTCGTCGTGCACGCACATCACGTTGACGCTGCGGGCAAATCGCCGATCGAACATGCCGGGCATGGCCAGCAGAAAGCGGCCCGAGAGGTATTGCGCTTCTTCCATCGCGGACGATCCTACGCCATTAGCGTCTCGCGGCAACCCGGACTGAGGTGAAAGGTGCCAGAGGAACTGCGATGAAACTGCTTTTCGATCTGCCATTGCGCCCTGCGCTTGAAATGCTGGGAAGCGAGGCGCGTTTTCCGGTCGGGCGCATATTCTGCGTCGGCCAGAACTATGCCGCCCATGCCCGCGAGATGGGCTTCGAACCGCAGCGCGATGCGCCGATCTGGTTCACCAAGTCTACGGCGGCCGTGTGCCATTCGGGCGCCACGATTGCCTATCCGCCTGGCACATCGAACTGCCATTACGAGTGCGAACTGGTGGTCGCCATCGGCGCCCCCGCGTTCCGGATCGACCTTGCCGAAGCGCTGTCGGTGGTCGCCGGGTACGGTGTCGGGATCGATCTCACCCGGCGCGACTTGCAGAACAAGGCCCGCGACAAGGGCTTGCCTTGGGATACCGGCAAGGATTTCGAGAATGCGGCCGTGCTTGCTCCGCTGACGCCCGCCGCAACATTCGGAAATCCCGGTTCGCAGCGCATACGGCTGACCCAGAACGGCGAGGTGCGGCAGGACGCCGACCTGTCGCAGTTGATCTGGTCGGTATCCGAACTGATTGCCGAACTCTCGCGCCTCTATCACCTGATGCCGGGCGATCTGATCTTCACCGGCACGCCTGCGGGGGTCGGTCCGATCGCGCCGGGCGACAGGCTGGTCGGCAGCATCGATGGGCTGGCCGATCTGACCCTCGCCATTGGCGAGCCGGAATAGGGTTCCGTGCGGTCATCGTCGATCTTTCTGGCCGGCCTTGCAGCGCTGGCGGCAACCGGAGCGCAGGCGCAGGAGGCTGAGCCACGCGCGACAATTGTCGTGACTGGTCGCGGGCTCGGCGAGACACCGGCAGCGCCCGCCTACCGCAGCAGCGAAATTTCCCGCGAAGCCATCGTCTCCGGCGCTTCGGGCCGGATCGACGATGTGATGGCCAATGTCGCGGGGTTCCAGCAGTTCCGTCGTTCGGACAGCAGGTCCGCCAACCCTTCGGCCCAGGGCGTGACACTGCGCGCGCTTGGCGGCAATGCCTCCAGCCGCGCACTGGTGCTGCTTGACGGGGTTCCCATGGCGCACCCGTTCTTCGGCTACATACCGCTGAATGCCATCGCCCCCGAACGGCTGGCGAGCATTCGCGTCACTCATGGCGGCGGCACGGGCGCATTCGGGGCAGGTGCCGTCTCTGGCGCGATCGAACTGACCAGCGCCGGGCCTGACACGCTGGGGCCATGGTCAGCCTCGGCCATCGTCAACGACCGGGGCGAGAGCGAGCTTTCGGTCTTGGCTGCACCGCGGCTCGGGGCAGGCTATGCGGTGGTTTCCGGGCGCTGGGACCGCGGGCAGGGCTTTCACACCACGCCGCGCAGTCAGCGCGTGCCCGCTACTTCGCGCGCCCGGTTCGATGGCTGGTCGACCAGCCTTCGCGCGGTTGCGCCGATGGGCGATGCGACCGAGCTTCAGTTCGGCGCGCTGCTGTTCGACGATCACCGTACGCTGCGCTTCGAAGGCGGGGATTCGACCTCCAGCGGGCAGGACGCGAGCATACGGATCGTCCATCGCGGCAATTGGCAGATCGATGCGCTTGCCTATGTTCAGGCGCGCGATTTCAGCAATGTGGTGATCTCGTCGACCCGCTTCACCAAGACTCTCGACCAGCGGGCCACGCCCTCGACGGGGCTGGGCGGCAAGATCGAACTTCGCCCGCCGATGGGCGACGGGCAGGTGCTGCGCCTAGGCGCCGACGTCAGGATCGCCAAGGGGCGCATGGAGGAGGAGGCATTCAACGCCTTCTCCGGCGCGCGTACCGCGATCCGCGTGGCCGGAGGGCGAACCAGCGATCTGGGCCTCTATGGCGAGGCGGACTGGACGCTGGGCGCTCTGGTTCTCACCGGCGGCGTGCGTGCCGACCGCTGGAGCATCGCCAATGGCACGTTCCATGCGCAGGACGGGGCTGGCCTGCCGGTCTCGTCGCAGCGTTTTGCGGATCGTTCCGGCTGGCTGGGCTCGTTCCGGGGCGGTGCCCTGTGGCGTGCCGGTGGCGGCCTGTCGCTTCGCGCTGTCGGCTATACCGGGCTGCGCCAACCTACCCTCAACGAACTCTACCGGCCATTCGTGGTCTTCCCGGTGGAGACGCGCGCCAATGCGGCGCTGCGCAACGAGCGGCTCGAAGGCTTCGAGGCGGGGCTAGATTTTGCCAGCGGCGATGCCTTTCACCTGTCGGTCACGGCATTCGACAACCGCCTGAAGCATGCAATCGCCAATGTCACCATCGCCGCCAACCTGCGCGAACGGCGCAATGTCGATGCGATCCGGGCGAAAGGAATAGAGATGGCGGCGGAGATGCGCAAAGGCGACTGGTCCGCCTCTGGCTCTCTGGCATGGAC
>JAURNJ010000229.1 GCA_030830245.1 Novosphingobium sp.
ACCATCGGTTTGATGAGCGGCGGCTTCGGGGCAGTCGGCATGTGGCTGGGAGGGCAGCTGTCAGACCGCCTCGCCAAACATGATGCGCGCCGCAACATGTATATTTGCATCGTCGCCTCGCTCGCCTTCATTCCGCCATTCGTGTTCACGATGCTGACGGGCAGCCTTGCCTGGGCGCTGATCTCGTTGGCGGTTACGGCGATGCTTTCCAACCTGCATTATGGGCCCGGCATTTCCTCGATGCTTTCGGTCGCGCCGCCCAACATGCGCGCGCCTGCATCGGCGATCCAGTTGTTCATCGCCAACCTGGTCTCGCTGGGTCTCGGCCCGCTCGCGGTCGGGCTGCTCAGCGATACGCTGGCCGCCAGCATGGGCTCAGCCGACGGGCTGCGCTGGGCGCTGGTGCTGGCGAGCTTTCTTGGCATCTTCGCTGCAATCGCTTTCTGGATCGCCAGCCGGACCCTGCGCGAAGACCTCAAGCACTAGGTTGCGCTGGATCGGTGAATTGCGCCGCCGCGCGAGCCGTGATCTAATTGCGGCGAGAGAAAACATAGTGCCACGGGAGTCGGATTAAACATGGCAAAGAGTTTCGATGTGCTGGTTGTCGGCGCGGGATTTGCGGGAATGCACAGCCTGTTCCGGCTGCGCCAGATGAACATGACCGCGCTGGTGATCGAGAAGGGCAGCGACGTCGGCGGCACCTGGTACTGGAACCGCTATCCGGGCGCACGCTGCGATGTGCCCTCGCTTGACTACTCGGTGCCGTGGGACCCCGAGCTCGACCAGCAATGGTACTGGACGGAGAAGTATTCGACCCAGCCCGAAATCCTCACCTATGCCTCGCACTTGGCAGACCGTCACGATTTCCGGCGGGACATCCAGTTCGACACCAAGGTGACTGCCGCCACGTGGGACGAAGCGCGGCGCGTCTGGAAGGTGGAAACCGACCGGGGCGACACCTACGAGGCGCGCTTCCTGATCAGCGCGGCGGGGGCGCTTTCCGAACCCAACCTGCCCGACATTCCCGGCATTGGCGATTTCAAGGGCGAACTATACCACACCGGGCGCTGGCCCAAGGAAAAGGTCGAGCTGGCGGGCAAGCGCATTGCCGTGCTCGGCACCGGCTCGACCGGGGTGCAGGCAGTCACCGCGATTGCCAAGGAAGCAAAGCACCTCACCGTGCTTCAGCGCACGGCCCAGTATTCGCTTCCCTGCCTCACCCCGCCGCTCACCGAAGAGGACCATGCAAGCTTGCGCGCCCGCTATCCCGAGCACCGGGAATGGCAGCGTTCCAGCTATGCCGCGACCAGCTCGACCATCGACACGCCGTTCGGTCCCCATGCTTTCGACGATCCGCCGGAAGTGCGCCTGGCCAATTACGAAAAGGCCTGGGCCAACGGCACTGCGGCACTCGTGGGCGTCTATGGCGATGTGTCGACCAATGCCGAAGTGGCGCAGGAAGTTTCCGATTTCGTGCGCGACAAGATCAGGGCCAAGGTAAAGGACCCCGAAGTCGCCGAAAAGCTATGCCCCCCGCAGGGCACCTATGTGGGCACCCGGCGCATCATCATCGACACAGGCTATTACGAGGTGTTCAACCAGGACAACGTGACCTTGGTCGACCTGCGCTCCGACCCGATCGAGCGTATCACCGCCGATGGCGTGCAAACGAAATCCGGCTTCATTCCGCTGGACATGCTGGTGGTTGCAACCGGTTACGATGCCGTCACCGGCCCGCTGATCGCGATGAACATCACCGGCAAGGGCGGCGTGCGCCTTGCCGATAGCTGGGCCAGCGGGCCGCACACCTACCTTGGCATCATGGTTGCCGGATTTCCCAACCTTTTCACCATCACCGGTCCGGCGAGCCCGGGCGTGCTCGCCAATGTGATCTATTCGATCGACCAGCATGTCGATTGGACCTGCCGCGCGATCGAGCACATGCGCGAAACCGGCGCGGTCGAGATCGATACCACGCCCGAGGCCGAGGCGGAGTGGAATGCCCACGCCATGGACACGGTGAAGAACCAGCTGCGCATCCACGACGAGAACAACTGGTACATGGGTACCAATGTCCCCGGAAAACCGCGCGCGCCGCTCGTCTACATGGGTGGGCTGGGCTTCTATCGCGACCGCTGCAACGAGATCGCGACAGAGGGCTATCGCGGTTTCGTCTTCGGTTACGAACGGGAGACCGCGGACGCCTGACCGCAACCGCTAGTCGTCTTCAAGGCCGAAGCCGACGCGCATCACCACCTGGTATCGATCGACCTTGCCTTCGCTGTTCAAGGCGCCGCGAAGCTCGGTGACATGGAACCATTGCAGGTTGCGCACCGAGTTCGAGGTGCGCTCCAGCGCGGTCTCGATCGCATCCTCGATTGACGTTGCCGAAGTGCCGACGACCTCGGTGACCTTGCCTACATGGTTCTCGTTCATGGTGTTCTCCGAAAAGGGTGGCTGTTCGACCGGTTAGAACGCGCGGAGCGGCGGAAGGTTGCCTTCCTCCGGGCGACATGCACCTTCGGGCAATCTTGTGTATGGTCGCCGCCAGAGGAGAATCCAGGATGAGCGAGGGCGATTTCTATCACGCGGGCAACCGCGCCTTGCAGGACGAATTCGGCAGCCGGGCGCTGGCCGACCGGCTGCTGGGCCTGAAGCGCGAAGTCTTCACCGACGAGGATCAGGCCTTTATCGAAAGCGCCGGGTTCTTCTTCCTCGCCACCGCCGATGATCAGGGCAGGCCCGATTGCTCGTTCAAGGGCGGGGTGCCGGGCTTCGTGCGCGTGATCGGGCCGGGCGAGCTTGCCTTTCCCGACTACGACGGCAACGGCATGTTCCGTTCGATGGGCAACATCGCGGTGAACCCTAACATCGGCATGCTGTTCATCGCGATGGACGGATCGCCCAAGCGCCTCAGGGTCAACGGGCGGGCCAGCGTGCTGCGCGACGATCCGCTGCTTGGCGAAACGGTCGGCGCGCAGCTGATCGTGCGTGTGGCCGCGCAGGCGATCTTTCCCAACTGCCCGCGCTATGTGCCCGACCTCGCGGCGGGCGAGGCTTCGGTCTATTCACCCCGCGCCGGGATCGAAACTCCGGACGCGGAATGGAAATCGTTCGAGATGATGGCCGATGTCGTTCCGCCGAGGCGAGACACGTTCAAGGGCTGACCCATCCGCGAAGTCCAATTTTGACCCAGATCATCAACCGCCATTCCCGCACCTGATAGCCATGCGGCCCAAATGGGCCGCAACCGGGCGTGGTGCCCGCTTCCGGTCGACAACGGCAGGAGAGCAAAATGGCTGACACGGTTGAAGCGGCGCTGGCGAAGGTTCCTTTCAGGATCACCGATCCCGAGCGCATCCCGGCGAAACGCTATTACGACGAGGCATTCTTCGAAGCGGAGAAGGAACATCTCTGGCCCAAGGTGTGGCAGATGGCTTGCCGGCTGGAGGAAATCCCAGAGGTGGGCGACTATGTCGAGTACACGATCCTCGATAAGTCGGTGATCGTCGTGCGCGGCAAGCAGGGGGTGAAAGCCTTCAAGAACGCCTGCCGCCATCGCGGCGTACGCCTCGCCAACGGGCCGGGCAACTGCGGCAAGAGCGGCTTTGTCTGCCCGTTCCATGGCTGGCGGTGGGACGCTGAAGGCGATTGTACCTTCGTGTTCGGCCGCAAGGTGTTCAGCGAGGACGTGCTCGACCAGGCCGAGATCGACCTCGAGCCGGTGCGCATCGATTTCTTCGCAGGGTGCGCCTTCATCAATTTCGATAACGACGCGCCGCCGCTGCGCGAGACGCTTGGCCCCATCGCCGACCGACTCGACGCGCGCAATGCCGATAAGCTGAAGATGGACTGGTGGTGCGCCACGGTGCTGCCGACCAACTGGAAGCTTGCCATGGAGGCCTTCCAGGAGGGCTACCACGTCATGCAGACCCACCCGCAGCTCCATGCCGTGGGCGTGCGCGCGGGCGACATCTATGGCCCTGATGGCGATGGCTGGAACCCCAACCCGAACCCGAGCCCGCGCGAGGCCGTGGGCCTGATGGTCGATTTCTACGACCGCTGCGGGGCGGGCATGGACGGCATGGTCCATGAGAGCGAACGCAAGGTGATCCGCCAGTTGCGCGA
>JAURNJ010000230.1 GCA_030830245.1 Novosphingobium sp.
AGTTCGAGGAGACGGTTTTCCTGGAAATGGGCGCAAACCACCTAGTGCTCGACCTCTCGAAGATCGGCCAGGACGATGAAGTTACAGCGATTTTCGGGGCCGCCCGCGAAGCCCTGGCCTTTGCCTGCGAGCGCATGACCGCGTATGAATTCTTCGTCAGCGCACAAAAGGCAAACCTGCCGGTGGGCATAATCTATTCTCCGGACGAAGCTTTCGAAGATGAGCATTTCATCGCGCGCGGAATGCAGGTGGAAGTCGATCAGCCACAGCTGGGCAGCAAGGTGCGCTATCCAGGCGCGCCCTATGCCCTGCCCGCCTCGCCCTGGCGCATCTCGCGCCCCGCGCCGAAGCTGGGCGAGCACACGCAGGACGTGCTCGCGGAAGCCGGGATCGATCCGGATGCGCTGCGGAAAGCCGGCGTGATTGGATCAGCCGAATAGGGCCTAACCCTCGGCTACTCCCTCATGGAGGCGCATGATCCGCTCGACGCCCGGTTCCTGGTGATTGCGCCGGTGCTGCACGCCGAAATTGTCCCACACGCAGATGTCGCCTTCTTGCCAGAAATGCTCGTAATAGGGCGCGTTCTCGAGCGCAAAGTCGCGCAGCCATGCGATCGTGGACTTGCTGTCCGCCTCGCTCATTCCGGCGATGCGGAACATGGTCCAGTCGCTGCCGAACACAGCCCTGCGGCCGCTGTCGGGATGCGCGGCAAGCACCGGGTGCATCGCATCGCACAGGCGCGGCAATTTGTCCGGCCCCGGAAGGCGCGGATCGAAGAAAATGCCCTGCTTGCCTCCGAGCCGCGCCTTGATCTCGGCGGGAAGGAGTTCGCACACGGTGTACATGTCGCGAAAGGCGGTCGGCACCGCACCCGCGCCGAAGCGGACGTTCTCGAGCACCGAGATCTTCTTGAACTGCGGCTTGTGCGACTGGTCATTGTGCCAGCCCAGCTCGACCATGCCTTCGTCGCCCGCAACCACAAGGTTGCCCCCGTCCTTGTTGCGCAGGACATTGTTGACCGCCTTTTCGGTGCTGAAGCGGTTATAATGAAACTGCCCGTCCGGAGTGTCCATGACCAAGGGGCCAAATCCGCTCCAGAACGCATTCGCCCGGTCATGACTGGGTGATGGCTGACCGCGAAACACGAGCACCAGATGGCGACGCATCGCCCGGGTCAGCTCGGCGACCACTTCCGGATCGGGCGGACCGTCGCGCCACTCGATGCCCCGCACCACGACGCCGAAGGGCGCATCGAGGGGCTCATAGGTGAGGAGCGTTTCGCGACAGGTTTGCGTCGGATTGCTGCCGCTGAAGCTATCAGGGACGGCAGAGCGCGGGGCGATCTTGGTCTGCGACATCGGGCTATCCTCCAACCGCACTTCGGTCCAACCGGACCCACCTTAGCCTAGAAGGGCACAGCGACAAACCGGCCAGTTCAGGCCACATCTGCTTCATCCCCCCAGGTGGCAGCGATCAGAGCGACGACCCTGCCTGCTGCGTCGAGATCCGATGCCTGCATATCCCCTTTGGTGGACAGGTACCTTGCGCACATGGTCTCGCGAGCCTGCTCGTAGTGCTGCCGTCCCTTGGCTTCGACCACGAGAATATTGGACAGCTTGTGATCGGGATTTGGCCGCTGGACGATCAGATCGGCATCGATCAGCTTGTTGACGACGGTCTGCACCGATTGCCGGGCGACCCCGCGCAGAGCGGCAATTTCGGGAACGGTACGGCAGCCATGGCGCAGGATCGTATCGAGGATCGCATATTCGGTGCCGGGATGGACCAGATCGCTCTCACCGTGCCTTGCCGACCGCTTCATGCGACCGATCGCCATCATGAGATCGGCGGTCAGTTCGGTCAGGCGCATGGCATCGGCTGGGTCCATGGTCACTGTGCGCTCACCGGAGTGGCCAGCAGGAACCGGGCGGCAGCCGTGCCGGCACGACCGGCCAGGGTTTCTGCCACCGCGGCGGGATCGGCGCCGGACTGCAAGGCCAGCAAAAGAATCGATGGATATTCGCGGCCCCTCGCCGGTTGCGCTGCTCCGATCCGGGTGATCCGCTTCGCCTTGACTGGCAGGTCGGCCAGAAGGTCTGCCGTTGCCCCAGCCGCACCCGGTTCGCCCTCGAACAGGCCGATCACGACCGGCGCATCCGTCAATTCACCATCGGCTTGATCGCATTCCAGTACGCGCCAGACCATCGCACCCTGGAGGTCTGACACCGGAAGCGCTGCGGTGCCCTTGCTCGCGGCGATGGTTTGCAGCAATCCGGCGCAATCCGGCGTTTCGTAGATCGCGCAAAGCTGCGCTGGCGATGCCAAACTGTCTAGCGCGCTCAGCTGCCCGGCATGAACCGAAAGCACCCCCGGCAGCCTTGCCATGTCTGCCTTGTGCTCACCGCAGAACCAGCGGGCATAGTCGGCCTCGTGATCGGGCTTGCCCGAGACGAAGACCAGGAAAATATCGCGCCCCGCCATTCAAAACGGTTCCAGCAGCTTTGTCTGATCGAACTTGAACAGGTCTGCCGCCGTACCGAAGGTGATCGCGCTCACGTCAGCTTCGGCCATGTCCCTCGCGAAGCTTGCCACCACGTCCTGCGAATGTGGATAGGTGCCTTCCGCATGCGGAAAGTCGGATCCCCACAGGGCGACCGCAGCGCCAGTATAAGGCACCATGCGCACTGCCACCTCGTCGATCTGGAAGGTGCCGTGGATCTGGCGTTTGAGGTAGAAGCTCGGCGGCTCCTTCAACTCGGGACGAACCCAGCCGACATACTGGCGGAACGAACGGTCGTAGTGATCGAGCGTTGTCATCGCCCAGGAAATCCACGCCGCGTTTGTCTCGACGAAAACGAAATGCAGGTCGGGATGGTTTTCGAGAACGCCCGACATGGCCAGCAGGCCAGCCGTCCTGGGCGCCATCGATTGCGTCGCCAGCAGGTTCGATACGGTCGCGCCCCTGCCTCGATAGAACAGCATGTCGTGCCCGCTGCCCTGATGCATGACGACCGGCAGGCCGGTTTCCGCGATCGCTGCCCAAAGCGGATCCCACTGCTTGTGGTTGAAGGGCGGCGTGCCAACGATGGGCAGCATCAGCGCGCCCATGCCCATTGCGGCACAGCGATCCACTTCTGCAAGGGCATCCTCGATCCTGCGGGTCGGGATCATCGCAGCGCAGCGGAACCGGTCAGACCGGCTTTCGAGCAGGTCGTGCATCCAGTCGTTGTAATGACGAGCGCAGGTTGTTTCCGTCTCCGGGTTCTCGATGTTCCAAAGGTAGAGCCCCTTGGTCGGATAGATGCACTCGCCCACAACACCTTCTTCGCGCATCACCTTGAAGCGCGCCTCGACGCTGGTGGTGCCGAGAGAGGCCACTTCCTGACGGTGGCGCTCGCCCTCCAGTTCGGCCGCAGTCAGGTCGCCATCCTTCTTAGCTCCGACCCGCAGGGCATATTGCGTTTCCGAATCGGTAGGGCGCATCTCGGGCGGAAGGTCGCCGCGCATTGTTTCGGGAATCTCGTCGAACCATAGGCCGGGCGGCTCCTCGACGTGACTGTCTGCCGAAATCAGCGGTCGCATGTTGTGTTCCATCGGCCTCTCCTCAAACTGGAGCCTGGTGCCCCTGAGAGAGCACGCCAGCAGCGAGGGGCAGTGTCCACTATGACAGGTCGCCTGTCAACTTTGCTCGTAGTCAGCTATGTGCTTCCGATGAAGCAGTGGCCGCGCGACCGCCCATCGGCGGTTGGCTAAACAACATCGCGTTTCGAGAAAATGGTCAGAAGAGGACGCACAGCGATTTTCACATAGTTGAACATATTTGCATTTTTTCTCTCTATTTCACAATGGTATGTTCGAGATGCCCCCAACATGGCGGAACATTGGTTTTCATAGTTTCGCGTGTCGAAAGGTGGGCTATTAGGTGGGCTAGATTTCAAGTACTCCCCTAAGGGGTTGAAATTAATCCATAAAAGGAGAGAAATGGTGCCCAGAAGAGGACTCGAACCTCCACGCCCTTGCGAGCGCCAGCACCTGAAGCTGGTGCGTCTACCAATTCCGCCATCTGGGCACACTTTGCACGCGGAGGAATGTCCACCGCGTCTTGGCAGGAGCGGGCGGATAGGGCCCTGCGCCCGCCTTGTCAACGCCGCAGGCGCAGCTTGAAGCATCGCCGGTTGCAAGTCTGCGCCGGTTTGTGCCAAGGCGCACTTCGCCACAAGGGACCACAGCAGACCATGCCCATATCGGACAGCCAGGCACTTTCTGGCAAGATCGTCACCATGATCGGCGGGAGCGGCTTTTTCGGTCGCCATCTTGCGCAGGAACTGCTTGCGCGCGGCGCGCGGCTGCGCATCGCCAGCCGCAATCCCGAACGCGCCTATACGCTCAAGCCGCTCGGCAACCTTGGTCAGCTCACCTTCATGCGCTGCGACGTTACTCGGCCCGAAACGCTGGCGCGCGCGCTTGCCGGAGCGGATGCGACGGTCAACCTTGTCGGCGCCTTCAATGGCGATCTCGATGCTGTGCAGGGCGAAGGCGCCGGACGGATTGCCCGGGCTGCGGCCCAGGCAGGGCTGGCGAGCTTCGTCCATGTCTCGGCCATCGGTGCCGATGCCTCCTCGCGGATCGACTATGCGCGCACCAAGGCCGAGGGCGAGCAGGCAGTGATGGCAGCCTTTGGCAACGCAACTATCGTACGCCCCTCGCTCCTGTTCGGGCCGGACGACAATTTCGTGCAGATGTTCGCGCGGCTGATTGCGCTGTTTCCGGTCCTGCCCGTGTTCGGGCCGGAGGCGAAGCTGCAGCCGGTGTTCGTCGACGATGCCGCTGCGGCGATTGCCGCGATCCTATCCGATCCAGGCAAGCATGGCGGCAAGACCTTCGAGCTTGGCGGACCGGAAGTGATCACCATGCTCGAATTGAACGAGCGCATCGCAAAGGCGCAGGGGCGCTCGCGCGGATTCATCCCCTTGCCCGACGCGATTTCTCAGGCCTTTGCGACGGCGACTGGCTGGCTCCCGGGCGCACCGATCAGCGCAGACCAGTTCGCGCTCCTAAAGGCAGGGAGCGTCGCAAACCCGAAGCGCCCCGGGTTCAAGACACTGGATATCGTGCCGCGACCGCTGGGCCTGTACCTCGATCGCTGGATGGTCCGTTACCGCAAGCACGGGCGCTTTGGCGATACCAGCCGGGCCTAACGCTCAGCTATCGATCTGCGCGTAATGATCAGGCGGATGGATCACTTCCATCCGTTCCGAAAGTAGCGGGCGGAAGCTCGGGCGGCTTTTCAGGACGGCATACCAACCCCTCGCCTGCTCGTGGCCCGACCAGTCGAGCCCGCCGAGGTAATCCGCCACCGAAATCTGCGCGGCGGCGGCAAGATCGGCCAGGCTCAGGGTCGCGCCAGCCAGCCAGGGCCGGTTGTCGATCAGATAGTCGACATAATCGAGATATTCGTTGGCCAGCCGCATGGCATCGCGCAGCAGCCGCGAGTCGGGCGGATCGCGCACTATCCGCAGGCGCTTTTTCATGCGTTCAAGCAACAGCGGCTCGGTGACATCTGAGTAGAAATCTTCGTCGAACTGGGCAATCAGCCGACGCACTTCGGCGCGCTGCGCCGCCGTGCCGCTGATGAGCGGATTCTTCTCGACGGTTTCCTCGAAAAACTCGCAGATCGCCCGGCTGTCTGCGAGCACGAGGTCGCGCTCCGGCTCGTGAAGCACCGGCGTGTGGGCTGCGGGATTCATGTGCACGAAGTCGTCGCGCCGCTCCCACGGGTTTTCGCGCCACATTTCGTAACCGATGCCCTTCTCGCTCATCAGCAAGCGAACCTTGCGACTGAACGGACAGAGCGGGAACTGGTAAAGCTGCCACATGTGGTCGCTCTAGGCGGAGGCGACGCAAACCGTCCAGACCGGCGGAGCGGCCCGGAATGCTGAATTGCGTGGATAAAAGTTTTGCCGGTCTTGCCGGTTCAGCGTTTGGGCAGCGACTCGCGCATCTGACGGGCCATACGCTCCAGTTCGGGGGCCATCGCCTGGGCGGAAATTGCGAAAGCGCCCAGCGCCGACATGGCCCGTGGCACGTGCGTCACGATCTGGTCGCGCACGCTTTCGTGGTCGGTTCCGGCCAGATCGGCCACGCGCGCATCGCGCGGCAGGTTGCCCACGCGCTTGCCGCTGGCCTGCTCTGCCGCTTGAATAACCGGCGCGACCGGCATTTCGAGCAACGACTTCGCCATCGCCGAGAGCATTCCGGCAACGGCGTACTGCGTCAGCGGATCGTTGAACTTGGCAGCGATCTCGTCGGCACGCGGGGCTGCCGGCTCATCCTTCGCCAGAACCGGCAACGGTGCGAGAGCGACTACAAGAGCGGTTGCGAAATAGATGGATGAGCGTCGCATGAGCGTTCCTTCGGATATCCTTGCGGTGCCGGCACGCCTATGGCGCCCAATCGCTTTCCGGGTGCTGAACGGACGTTTCGCTTTCATGCAAGGCGACACAATTCTAAGACGAAGCGCATGGCCGTACCATCCGACATCCTTTCGGTCTTTCCCGGTGGGCGACGTGAGCCTGCACAACGGCACTGGATTGGCGAAGTGCCGGTCGCTCTGGAATACAATGGCCTGTCCTATGCGGTGATGATGGCGACGCCGCAGGACCTTGAGGATTTTGCCACTGGCTTTGCGCTCAGCGAAGGACTGGCTGGCGGGGCGCGGGACGTAACCGCCGTTACCGTGGTCGAGACCGATCTGGGTTGGATCGTTCGCAGCAGCCTCGCCGGGCTTGGCGTGGAGGCCATGGCCGAGCGGGTGCGCCATCGCGTCGCCGAATCGAGCTGTGGTCTGTGCGGGATCGAAAATCTCGAAGCGGTGGCTCGGCCATTGCCGACAGTCGGGGCGCACAGGCCAATCGGCGAGGCGGCGATCTTTTGCGCGCTGACCGCAATGCGGCAGCTCCAGCACTTGGGAGCCAGAACCGGTGCGGCGCACGCTGCCGCCTGGGTGTCGCCGGAGGGAGCGATCGCATGCCTGCGGGAAGATGTCGGTCGGCACAATGCGCTCGACAAGCTGATTGGCGCCATGGCGCGAGCAGGTCGTCCAATGGCTGGCGGCTTCGTGCTGTCGAGCGCGAGGTGCAGCTATGAGATCGTCGAGAAGGCCGTGCGCGCTGGCGCGACAACTCTGGTCACTGTCTCGCTGCCGACCTCGATGGCGGTCGAGCGAGCGACGGCGGCGGGCCTGAGCCTGTGGTGCCTGGCACGTGATGACAGCGTGCTGCTGGTTAACGACGCTTCGGGCTGATTACCTCGACAACAGGAATATCGCATGCTCGGCGAGCAGGTTCGCCGCTGCCGCGCTGCGCTGCCGGTTTCCGGCCAGGAACCAGGCGTCATCCACCTTCACGCCCATTTCGCCCACGAGCGCGAGGAAATCGTCGATCGAGGAGAAATGGATGTTGGGCGTTTCGTACCAGGCAATCGGCAGTTGCCTCGTTACTGGCATGCGCCCGCCCACCAGCAGCGAGAACCGCACCTTCCAGTGTGCGAAATTGGGAAAGCTGACGAATGCCTTGCGCCCGATGCGCAGCAATTCCTCCAGCACGGCCCTTGGCCGCAGGGTCGTCTGCAAGGTTTGGCTCAGGATCGCGTAATCGAACACGCCGTCGGGATAGAAGGACAGATCGGTGTCGGCATCGCCCTGGATGACCGAAAGACCCGCCGCGACGCATTCTGCGACCGAGGCCGCATCGATCTCCATGCCGCGCGCATCGCACTTTCGCTCGTCGCGCAGGGCCAGCAACAGTGCTCCGTCGCCGCAGCCGACATCCAGCACGCTGCTGCCCGGAGCCACGTTCTGCGCGATCAGGGCAAGATCGGGTCGCAGGCTACTGATCGAACTCATTGCCCGAGGAACCCCCTGATCACCCTGTCGAGCGCAGGCACGTCGAGCAGGAAGGAATCGTGTCCGAACGGCGCGGCCAGTTCCATGAAGCTTACCGGCGCGCCGACCGCGTTCAACGCGTGAACGATCTTGCGTGATTCGACTGTGGGATAGAGCCAGTCGCTATCGAAGCTGACGAGGCAGAAACGCACGTTCTTCGCGGGGGCAAGTGCCTCGGCGATGCGGTGACCGTGCTCCTCGCCGAGATCGAAATAGCTCATCGCGCGGGTGATATAGAGATACGAGTTCGCATCGAAGCGCTCGGTAAAGGCGGTGCCCTGGTGCCGAAGGTAGCTTTCCACCTGAAAGTCGGCATCGAAACCAAAGGTCTTGGCTTCCCGGTCCTGCAACCGGCGTCCGAACTTTTCGCTCAGCGTTTCCTCGGAAAGGTAAGTGATATGAGCTGCCATCCGGGCGACCGCGAGCCCGGCGTCGGGCGACTTACCAGTGCCGTAATAGGCGCCCTCCTGCCAGTCCGGATCGGCCATGATCGCTTGCCGTCCAACCTCCTGAAAGGCGATGTTCTGGGCAGGCATTTCAGCTGTTGCCGCGATCACCAGCGCGCGTTCCAAACGCTGCGGCCAGTTTGCCGCCAGACTCAGCACCTGCATCCCGCCCATCGAGCCGCCGACTGCGGCGTGCAGCCGCTCCACGCCAAGAAGATCAAGCAGGGAAAGATGCGCGCGCACCATGTCGCGGATGGTGATCACCGGAAAGCGCATGGCCCAGGGCGCGCCATCGCTGGCAAGGCTGCCCGGTCCGGTCGTGCCCATGCACGAGCCGAGCACATTGGGGCACACGACATAGAAATGGTCGGTATCGATCGGCAGGCCGGGGCCGACCATGCGCGCCCACCAGCCCGGCTTGCCGGTTATGGGATGCGGACTGGCGAGATGCTGGTCACCCGTGGTCGCGTGGCAGACAAGGATGGCATTGTCGCGCGAGGCATTGAGCGTGCCATAGGCCTCATATGCGATCTCCACATTGTCGAGCGAGCGTCCGCAATCGAGCGACAATGGGGCCGCAAGCTTGCGCGTTTCGCTCGTGGTGACGATAGCATCGGCCATGTGCGGCGCTTGCGGGAGGCGAAGCAGGCTGTCAATTCCCGCTTGGCCTGCTATGCGCTGCCCGCCATGACTGACGCACCTGTCCCCAAACCCTGGATCGAGGCGATCCATGCCTATGTCCCCGGCAAGAGCGCCGGTGCGGACGGGAAGAAGCTTATCAAGCTCTCGGCCAACGAAAATCCGCTCGGCACCAGCCCGGCCGCGCTGGCAGCCGCATCGCAGGCTGCGATCCCCTCGCTCTACCCTGACCCAGGCAGCACTGCCCTGCGAGAGGCAATCGGAGCGTTGCACGGCATCGATCCGGCGCTGATCGTCATGGGCGCGGGATCGGACGAGCTGCTCAACCTCGCAGCGCAGGGCTATGCCGGGCCGGGCGACGAGGTGATCTATGTGCGGTACGGCTTCTCGGTCTACGATATTGCCGCAAGGCGCTGTGGCGCGACGCCAGTGGTCACGCCGGACGCCGATTACGGAACCGATGTCGATGCCTTGCTGGCCATGGTCACCGAACGCACCCGAGTGGTTTTCATCGCCAATCCCAATAACCCGACCGGCAGCTACCTGCCCAAGGGAGAAGTGGCTCGGCTGCACGCGGCGCTGCCAACCAGCACCCTGCTGGTGCTCGATCAGGCCTATAGCGAGTACATTGCGCCCGAAGACGATGACGGAGCCTTAGCGCTCGCCCAAGCGCACGAGAACGTGCTGGTTACCCGCACCTTCTCGAAAATCTACGGGCTGGCTGGGGAGCGCATCGGCTGGGCAACTGGCGCACCCGGCCTTGTCGCGACGCTGAACCGCATTCGCCTGCCATTCAATGCTTCGAGCACCGGGCAGGCGATGGCACTCGCAGCGCTGGGCGACCAAGCCTTTGTCGAGTCGACGCGCCTCCACAATGCGGCCGAACGCGCACACTTCGCCGAGCGTATCGCGGCGCTGGGCAATCATGGTCTGAGACCGCTGCCGAGCGAGGCGAACTTCGTCATGGTGCTGTTCGAGGGCGCTCTTTCGGCAGAGGCAGCCTACGAGGGGCTGATGCAGGCGGGCTACATCGTGCGCTGGCTGCCGGGACAAGGCCTGCCGCAAGGGCTGCGCATCACCATCGGCACCCGCGAGCAGATGGACGCCATCGCCGATGCGCTCACCGAAATGGCGGACAAGGCCAGATGAGCTTCGAACATGTCGCCATCATCGGCCTTGGCCTGCAAGGCGGCTCGATCGGGCTGGCGGTGCAGCAATACCTGCCGGGGGTCCGGACAACCGGCTACGATGCCGACCCGGCAACCCGCACGCGCGCGCGCGAACGCGGGCTGGTGCATGAAGTCTGCGAGACTTCGACCGAGGCGGTGAGCAATTGCGACCTCGTCATCTTCTGCGTCCCGCCCGGCGCAATGGGCGACGCCGCGCGCGAGGCGGTCCCGTCCCTGCCAAAGGGTGCGCTGGTCAGCGATGTCGGTTCCTGCAAGCAGTCAATCGCCGCAGCGCTTTCCGAGGCCCTCCCCGGCTACACCGTCATTCCCGCGCATCCGGTCGCAGGCACCGAACATTCGGGTCCCGACGCAGGCTTTGCCAGCCTGTTTCGCAACCGCTGGTGCATCGTCACCCCGCCCCAGGCGACCGACCTGCTGAAGCTTACGGCGCTAGTCGAATTCTGGGAGGCGCTCGGCGCCAATGTCGAAATGATGGATGCGGAGCATCACGATCTGGTGCTCGCCGTGACCAGCCACCTGCCTCACCTTATCGCCTACACCATCGTCGGCACCGCCTCAGACCTCGAGAACGTGACCGAGAGCGAGGTCATCAAATATTCGGCCGGCGGTTTCCGCGACTTTACCCGCATCGCCGCCTCCGATCCGACCATGTGGCGCGACGTCTTCCTTGCCAACAAGGACGCGGTGCTGACCATGCTTCAGCGTTTCACCGAGGACCTGACTGCGCTGCAACGCGCGATCCGCGTCGGCGACGAAAAGACGCTGTTCGACCATTTCACGCGGACCCGAGCGATCCGCCGCTCGATCATCGAGGAAGGTCAGGATGACGAACGCCCCGATTTCGGGCGCGCGGATCATGGTGGCTAAAATCCCCTGATGGCTCCTGCCACCCGCGCTTCAACCTCCTCACGCGGCAGGCCGCGAGGGATCGTCTCGCCCACGCGGTAGGTCACTGTGCCCGGGCGCTTGATCCAGCGATGGTACAGTGGGCCGGAATCGACCGAGACTGGCACCACCGGGCAACCTAGCAACTTGTAGAGCCCCGAAAAGCCTGACTGGATCGGGGCAAGCTCGCCATGGGGTACGCGCGTGCCCTCCGGAAAGATCGCCAGCAGCCTGCCTTCTGCCTGATGCTGCCGCGCTGCCGCCAGCATCGCTCGCAGGGCGCGCGCACCCTTATCCCGCTCGACGCCGATCAGTCCGTAGGCTTTGCCCAGCGGCCCCCATAGCGGGACACGCAGCAGCTCCGCCTTGGCAAAGACGGCGGGCCGATCAAGCAAGGCGGGCAGGTCGATCGCCTCGAAGAAGCTTTCGTGGCGCAGCGCCACCAGAACGGCGCCAGAAGGCAGTTCGCCGTCAACCTTGACGCGGATGCCGAGCAAGGCGCGGGCGCAAGAACGGTGATAGAGAGACCATCCTTCGCAGACGCGAAGCAGCCCTTCCCTTCCAAACGGCAGCGCCATGGCTGCTGCCAGCACGTAGACCACCGATCCGCCATAGAATGCGGCATAAAACAAGGCCGAGCGAATGGCCCAAAGCAAGATCACTTGCGCCTCATCCTTCAAGGATCAGGGCAATGCGCCGCGCCAGGTACTTGTGGTACTCGGTAAACAACGTTCCCATCCGGGGTTCGGTGGGAACCGCATCGCGCACTATACGGTATCGGAGCGGTGCGCTGTGTTCGAGCTCCAGCGCAGCGCGGCGCATGTGCCAGTCCGAAGTGATCAGCCGCACCGACTTGGCCTTGCGCGAGGCCAGCCAGTCTGCCGTTTCGATGCCATTGGCGCGGGTATCGATCGATTCGTATCCGAGCGTGATGCAACACGCCATGCGCATTGCCGGGATCTTGTACTCAGCGCGGAATTCGCGCGGCTTGACATCTGGATGCACTCCGGAAACCAGCAAGCGGGGTGCCAGCCTGCGCCCCAGTACATCAAGCCCGCGCGCCACACGGCCCTTCCCGCCAGTAAACACGACGACGGCATCGGTTCGCTGATCGCCAGCCGGCTGCGGCAGGAGCATGGCGAACCAGGCAAACCCCAGAAGCCAGGCGAGGAGGACAACAGCGACAATCCTGCGGACCATGACAGTTCCCTACAGCATCTTGCGCAGAGCATGCATGACGGTAAGCCGGGCCGTCAGCATGGCCAGCAATGCTGCTGCCACGGGAACCATGGCCAGTAGCAACCAGTCGTTCCACCCCAGCGCGCCGCTCTCCACCATTCCCGCGCCAAGCCCTGCAAAGTGCCGCCCAAGGAACAGTATCACGACAACTGCGAGCGCGAAGCCGACCACCCCGCCGCCGATAGCGTCGACCCCCATCGACCGTTGGAAGACCTTCGCGATCTGCGCATCGGTGCCGCCAAGCAGATGTACAATTTCAATTGTCTCACGGTTGGTGCCAAGCGCTGAGCGCGCCGCCATCAGCACGGCGGCAGCAAGCGCCAAGGCAAGAAGAAGCACCAATGCAATCGCAAGCCATTGCAGCGAGGCGATGGCATCGTAAACCGGTTCCAGCCACCCGGACTGCGCGTCGACCCGGGCTGCCGGAGCAACTTTCGCAAGCGCGGCGCGGATCTGGCCGACGCGCGCCTCGCTCGCCTGCTCTGCCAGTTGCACGTCTATCAGTGCCGGAACCGGGATTGCCATGGTGCTGGCAGATCCCCCATCGCTACCCAGCCAGGGTTCGATCAAACGGTCGAGCTCATCCTGCGGCACCAGTCGGGCCCCGGTAACTCCGGGCAGAGCGCGCAAACGCTCCAGCGCCGCCTTGCTCTGCGCCTGCCGTTCGCCCGCACGCGGCTCAACGATCTGCACCGTGATCCCGCCTTCGAGCCCGGCTTGAGCCGAAACCACCGTGTTGCGCAGCGCGAGGCCTGCGGCCATGGCAATCACGGTCATCGTCACCATGATCGCGATAACCCATGGCATAGGGCCGGAGAGCCGGGATTGCGGCACCAGCTCCTGCTCGCCAGCCCCGGTAACCGCTCGCACCACCCCGGTGATGCGGGTCTCAAGCAGTTCGATGGGGCTCATGCCGAGGGCCGAGCCGGGCGGACAGGGCTGGCATCGCGAGCTGGCGGAAACTTCAGTGCGCCGGTGGGGTCGCCAAGCTGTCCCTTATTGAGCCGCATGATCAGCGAATCGGGCACCTTCTGAAGCAGGTGTACGTCATGGGTGGCCACCACCACCGTGGTGCCAAGCCCGTTCAGAGCCTCGAACAGGCGCAGCAGCTTGACTGCCATTTCCGGATCGACGTTTCCGGACGGCTCATCGGCGACAAGCATCTGCGGTCGGGCGATAACCGCGCGCGCAATCGCGACGCGCTGTTGCTCGCCGCCCGAGAGCGTGGCGGGCCGCGCATCCATGCGATCTGCAAGGCCAACCCATTCGAGCATGTCTGTGACCGGCTTGCGCAAGTCCCTTTCGTTTGCCCCGGCAACGCGCAGCGGCAGTGCGACGTTGTCGAAGGCAGAAAGGTGGCTGACCAGGCGGAAATCCTGGAACACCACTCCGATGCGCCGTCGCAGCATCGGCAGGCGTTCGCGCGGAAGTGTGATCGCGTCCGCGCCGAACATACGGATGGCCCCGCGCGAAGGTCGCTGTGCGAGATAGAGCAGGCGCAGGAGCGAAGTCTTGCCCGCACCGCTTGCCCCGGTAAGAAAATAGAAACTGCCCGGAAACAGCGTGAAGGACAGGTTCCTGAGCACTTCGCGGTCGGTGCCATAGCGCAGCCCGACATTGTCGAACTGGACAATTTCATCTCCGGCTGGCTGGCTCATGGTCCCGGCTGTTACTCGAAATGGCGCACATTGCGCGCCTGCTGCCGCCACATAGCCACCATTGTGTGTGGAAAAAAGGCCTGCAAGCTTGTTGTTGGCCTAACTGGCGTGCTTTATCGGAATTGTCATGATCATCGCCTGCCCTGCCTGCGCAACGCGCTATGCCGTGCCAGACGATGCAATCGGCATCGACGGGCGCACGGTCCGCTGTGCCAAGTGCCGACACTCCTGGTTTCAGGAAGGCCCGGAACTGAAGCCGGAGACGGTCGCTGCGCCGGTTCCACGGGTGGCGCCGCCGCCTCCGCCCCCTGCCGCCCCCCCTCCTTCGGTGGAAACTCCCGCAACGGTCGAGCCACACGCTCCCGTCGCCGCACCAGCTCCGCCCTCCACCGAAGCCGCCGTTCCGGATTCGCTGGCTGACGCCGCTCCGATACCTGCGGCGCGCTATGAAGATGCCGCTGTCGTCAACAGGCGAGCAGACATCGACGAAAGCTGGGAGCATGGCGGCGGCTATGCCTCTCCTTTCGAGCATGCCGCACCATTTCGTCCGCGCCGAAATCCGGCCAAGATGCTGATGATCGCCGCAGTGCTGTTCGCCACTGTCGTGCTCGGCGCCACTGCATGGGTTTGGCGTTACGGCCTGCCCGGCTGGGTGCCTGGATCGAGCGCGACCTTTGCCGAGGCCCAGCCCGAACTGGTGCTCGATTTTCCGCCAAACCGGCAGGATCGCCGCACCCTGCGCAACGGCACGGAGTTCTTCGGTGCAAGCGGCACCATCACCAATGTCGGCAAGGCAGAGCGGTCGCTACCCTCGATCCTGATCGTGATGCGTGATGCGCGCGAGCGAATCGAGTCGATAGATGTGTCCATCGGTCGTGACCGCGTAGCCGGGCCCATCGGGAATGAGCGCCTTGATGCCGACGCGGGGATTGTTCGCAAGCAC
>JAURNJ010000231.1 GCA_030830245.1 Novosphingobium sp.
ATGTCATCAGCATTCCCGCTATCCCGTTTGCTCTGCAGCATCGTGGGCATAGCGCTGCTTGCGGGCTGCGGCAGTTCTGATTCGGACCAAGCTGAGCGGGAGAGCGATCCGGCGCTGACCGGGGCGCTCGAGGACGAGATCATGACCGATGCCGAACTCTCCGGCGAGGCTGGCGCGGCGGCTGCCACCGCAGACGGGATAGAGCTGCCGCCCGAATTGCACAGCTCGGAGGCGATTGCGGCTGCGAAGCAGGAAGCTGCGAAAAAGGCTGGCGGAACGCTTCAAAGCGCACCCCAGGCGGCGAGCGGCACTGCTGCCTCGCTGGTTCAGGGCGCGGCGACGGCGGCGCGGGTTGCGGAGCAGAGCAAGCTGGCGTCAACCGATTGCGCTTCCAAGGTCAACTATTCGGCAAGCTGGGCCAATCGCCTGCCAGATGCGCTGGCGGTCTACCCGCGCGGTGCATTGCAGGAAGCTGCCGGAGCCGATGAAGCAGGTTGTGCGATCGTGGTCGCCAATTTCGTCACCCCGGTCGATGCCAAGGACGTGATCGACTATTACTACACGCGCGCGCGCAAGGCTGGATATGGCGCGGAATATCATGTCGATGGCAGTGAACACGTGCTCGGCGGCAAACGGGGCGCCAAGGCCTATGTCGTTTCGGTGCGCAAGCAGGAGAACGGTCTCAACGGCGTCGATGTGATCGTCAGCGGGAAGTAATTTTCTACTTCAGGCCGATGCCGATTGCCGCGCGCGGCTGCTCGGTTTCGCCCGAGGCAACCGGATAGGCGCAGTAATCCGCAGCGTAATGGCCATAAGGCCGGTGATTGCCTGAAAGGCCGATGCCGCCGACCGGGGCTGCGTGAGAGGGGCTGATCGTCGGGCGGTTCCAGTTGACGATACCAGCGCGCACATTGGCCCAGAACCGGTTGTATTCCTGCGGCTCGCCGCCGATCATGGAAGCGACCAGACCGAATCGGGTATTGTTTGCCTCGCCGATTGCCTGGTCGAGGTCGCTTACCTTGATGACCTGCAGGATCGGGCCGAACAGTTCCACATCCGGCCGGTCCTTCATCGCGGTCATGTCGATGATGGCGGGTGAGAGGAACGGCAGCTTCTCATCGGGGCGGACAAGATGCTTGATCGCCTTGCCACCGCTCGACAGCAGGTAGAAGAAGCTGTCGTTGAGGCCATCGGCCGCGTAGTTGTCGATCATCGGCCCCATGAACGGCGAAGGCTCGTCGAACGGGGCGCCGAAGATGATCCGGTCGGCCAGCGCTTTGACTTCGGCCATGACCGAATCGTACATCGTGTCCTTGATGATCAGGAGGCGCGCGGCGGTGCAACGCTGCCCCGCGCTGGCAAAGGCCGACTGCACGATGAGCGCGGCGGCATCGGTGATCTTCGGCGTGTCCCAGCAGACGATCGGGTTGTTGCCGCCCATTTCCAACGTCAGCAACTTGTCCGGCCGACCGGCAAGCTTGCGCGCGATGGCAACGCCGCTGTTGGCCGATCCGGTGAACAGCACGCCGTTCACCCCCTCGTGGCGGACCAGTTCCTGCCCCTGCTCTGGCCCGCCGATAACGCACTGGATCACGGCGGCGGAAATGCCCGCCCGGTTGAAACAGCGCGCCAGCAGTTCGCCGCTCGCCGGGGCTTTTTCGCTGGGCTTGAAGACGACGGTGTTGCCCGCGATCAGGGCGGGTACGATGTGCGCGTTCGGCAGGTGCGCGGGCATGTTGTATGGGCCAAGCACCGCCATCACGCCATGCGGTTTGTGGCGCACCGCCATCATGCCCTGGATGGCGCTGTCGAGCTTGCGCTGGGCCGTGCGGTCGGCGAAGGCGCGGATCGACAATTCGACCTTGTTGATGACGTTTTCGACTTCGGCGTTGGCTTCCCACAGTGGCTTGCCGGTTTCGCGAGCGATAGTGTGAGCCAGCTTCTCGAAATCCTTGCGGACCTCGTTGGCGAAGCGGCGGATCAATTCCATGCGGGTCGAAAGCGGTTGCGCTGCCCAGACCGGGAAAGTGCGGCGCGCGGTCTTTACTGCTGCGTCGATGTCGCTCACCCGTCCGCGCCAAAGTTCGGCGCCGGTTGCGGGCTCGTAGGACACGAGTACATCGGGCGCACCACTCTTCTCGACCGGAACTCCGGGCGAAGCAGGGTCGGTGGGCGTGATCGCGTTCATGTGCCGCTGGGTCCGTTCAATCCGCTAGGGTCCGGGTAACTGTCCCTTTGCCATGACGGTCCTACCGACGACTTGTAGCAAAATGGTTAACTTCCACCTTTCGGAAACGGACCGAGCGCTTCGCCGAACGCCCGGATTTGGGCAACTTTGTGGTTAAGCGCGGTCCAGTCGTCATCTTTATCGATTGCCGCCCAGATTCGTTCGACCTCATCGATCAGCAGATGGGGGGGCTCGGGCCAGTCCCATGCCGGATGCGCGCTGGCGCCGGTGACGGATTCGTAGCCGCGCAGCAACTCGCCGAATTCGCCCTCGGGCGGATTGCGCCCGCCGCGGTGAGCGAAGAAAAACGCGTCCGGTCCCTGCTGCGACTTGCCCATCTGCCCTTCGGCGGCGCCGATCAGTTGCACGTCTTCCTCAAGGCTCTTGGGCACAAGACCGATCCGCCAGAGGAAGCGTTCAGCCATGGCTTCGCGATAGATCTGGCCGAAGCGATCGACCGCGGCGACCAGCGGACCGTCCCCCGAAACGACGAGTCGCAGGGCTACGGCCAGCTGCGCACAGTTCCACTGGATCGCTCCGGGCTGTCGGCCAAAGGCGTAGAGGCCGGAATGGTCGAAGTAGGCGGCGGTGAAGGCCGGATCCCACTGCGGCAACCAGCGCCACGGGCCATAGTCGAAACTCTCGCCCGAAATATTCATGTTGTCCGAATTGAGCACGCCGTGGACGAAGCCTGCCGTCATGTAGCTGGCAGCCAGGCGCGCCAGCCGCTCGACGACCTGGTGAAGCAGGACGATTCCAGGCTCGTCTCGCCCCGGAGCATCCTGCGGCGGGGCCGATCCTGGGTAGGTCTCTAGGCAATAGTCTACCAGTTCGGCCATGTGCTCGCGCTCTTCATAGGCAGCGAGACGCTGGAAGGAGCCGATGCGCACATGCCCGTGCGACAGGCGCACCAGCACCGCCGAGCGGGTGGGGGATGGCTCGTCGCCGCGCCACAGCTGCTCGCCCGTCTCGATCACCGAGAAGGTCTTGCTGGTATTGACGCCAAGCGCCTCGAGCATTTCCGTCGCGAGAATTTCGCGCACCGCGCCCTTCAGGGTAAGCCGTCCGTCGCCATCGCGGCTCCATGGCGTGCGGCCCGAACCCTTGGTGCCAAGGTCGAGCAGGCGGCCTAGCCCGTCGCGCATCTGCGCAAAGAGGAAGCCGCGCCCGTCGCCGATGTCAGGGTTGTAAACGCGGAACTGGTGGCCGTGGTAACGCAACGCCAACGGCTGAGGCAGGTTATCGGGCAGTGGTTCGAACCGGCCGAAGTGGGCAATCCATTGCTCGTCCGACAGGTCTTGCAGCCCGACCGTTGCCGCCGCGCGATCGTTCCTGAAGCGAAGCAGGTGCTGCGGAAAATCCGCCGCCGAAACCGGATCGGCGAGCCATCCGGCAAGCTGAGCGATTCGGGGATCGGGGCGGTAGCTCGCAGCTTGCGGTTGGTCCTGCATCCGGCGATAGTGGGCACGCGCGGAGCTCCATGCAAGCGGCGCAAGGCATTCAGGGACGATGATGGCAGATTACTCAGACGGCACATGGACGAGCAGCGACGGCCTGGATCTCCATTACCGCGACTATCCGGGGCGCGAGGATCGCCCGCCCATCCTGTGCCTCCATGGCCTGACCCGCAACGCACGCGACTTTGCCGACCTTGCCGACCGGCTGGCAGGCGAATGGCGGGTCATCGTGCCCGAAATGCGGGGCAGGGGCGACAGCGAATATGCCAAGGACGCAGATAGTTACAATCCGATCCAGTACATTGCGGACGTCAACCTGCTCCTGGAGCAGCTGGGTATCGAGCGTTTTGTCGCCATTGGAACATCGATGGGCGGCCTGATGACCATGCTGATGGCCATGAAGCGCCCGGAACGGCTGGCGGGCGTGGTCCTCAACGACATCGGCACTGCGCTCGAGCGCGAAGGCATCGACCGCATCCTTGCCTATGCCGGGCAGGGCCGCACTTTCCCGACCTGGGTTCATGCCGCGCGCGCTCTCGAGGAAACGCAGAAGGTTGCCCATCCTGCCTTCGATCTGGCTGACTGGATCGCCATGGCTAAGCGGACGATGGCGCTGACCAGCAACGGGCGCGTTGTCTTCGATTACGACATGAAGATCGCCGAAACCTTCGCCAAGGTCGATTTCAACAACCAGCCAGACCTTACCCCGGCGCTGGACAAGCTGGCGACAGTGCCGGTGCTGATCCTGCGCGGCGAACTGTCGGACCTTTTTTCTGCCGAAACCTGCCAGTCGATGATGGAAAGATTGCGCAACGCCGAAGCCGTGATCGTGGCCGGTGTCGGGCATGCGCCGCTGCTCACCGAGCCCGAAGCCGCCGCAGCCATCGACCGGCTGCTGGCAAAGGTCGCCTGACAGGCTATCCCCCAACGCCGATGCACATTCTCCATCTCCATTCCACATTCCAGTCGGGCGGCAAGGAGCTTCGCGCTGCGCGGCTTATAAATGTGTTCGGACCAAAGGTTCGGCACACGTTGGTTTCGGCGGTGCCCGATGCGCTTGGCGCGGCCTCGGCCATCGATCCGCAGATCGAGGTCGCCTATCCGACCGATTTCGAGCCTCTGGCAGGCAGGCCGTTGCCGGCCCGGTTGCTGCGGCTGGCTCGCGCGATGCAGGGCTTCGATCTGATCCTGACCTACAACTGGGGCGCCATGGATGCCGTTCTGGCCCATGCCGTTTTCGGCAGCTACCTGTCGCTGCCCGGGCTGGTACATCACGAGGACGGCTTCAATCAGGACGAGGCGCAGCGGCTCAAGACCTCGCGCAACTGGTTTCGACGGATTGCCCTGGCGCGCAGCGCAGGTCTGGTGGTGCCTTCGCGGCGGCTGGAGACGATCGCGCTGGACGTGTGGCACCAGCCGCGCGGACGCGTGCACCTGATCGAGAACGGGATCGATACGGCGCGCTACACTCGTCGGCCAAAGCCCGATGCCCTGCCGCGCATTGTGAAGCGCGAAGGGGAGCGCTGGGTCGGCACGCTTGCGGGTCTGCGCGCGGTCAAGAACCTGCCGCGCCTGGTTCGCGCCTGCGCCGACCTGCCGGAAAACTGGCAGCTGGTGATCCTGGGCGACGGGCCGGAACGTGAGGCAATCCGCGCCGAAGCTCTGCGTCTGGGAATGGCGCACCGCGTTCACCTGCCCGGATTCGTCGCCGATCCCGCTCAGGCCGTCGGCCTGTTCGACATTTTCGCGCTGTCGTCTGACAGTGAGCAGTTTCCGATCTCGGTGGTAGAAGCGATGGCCGCGGGTCTGCCGGTAGCCTCGCCCGATGTCGGAGACGTTGCCGGCATGGTTGCCGAGGAAAACCGGCGCTTCATCGTTGGTCCGCGAGACGAAGGGGGCCTGGCCGACGCCATCGAACAGCTGGCTCTCGATCCTGCCCTGCGCGAGACAATCGGCAAGGCCAATCGCGCGCGCGCCATAGCCTGTTACGACGAGGCGCGCATGATCGCGGCCTACCGCGCGCTCTATGCCAGCGCTGCGGGTCTCCCCGAGCTCGCGTAGCCATTGTTCATGCCCACTTCACGCGCACTTGGCGAATGGCCAAACGCACTCTACAGATCGCGCCAGTCAGCGCGTTAACCAGCAAAAAAGGCTCCAACTTGGCGCTTCCACCCCAAAATACCGAAAGCGCGGAAGAACGGGCCCGCAAAAAGGCGGAGGCCGAGCAGGAAACCTTTCTGCGCGAAGTCGATGACGCGCTGCGTCAGGACCAGTTCGAAGGATTCTTCCGCACCTATGCCAAGCCGCTGATTGCCGCATTGGTGATCGGGCTTGCCGGGCTTGCCGCATTCCTCGTGTGGCGGGAAAGCCAACATGAGTCAGCCGGGGAACGAGGCGAGCAATTCGTCGTCGCGCTCGACGGACTGGAAGCGGGCAACCGGCAGGGCGCCTATGAGAAGTTGCAAAAGGTCATCGACGAGGAAGGCACGGCTTCGGCCACTTCGGCGGCCCTGCTGCGTGCCGGCATCGCGATTGATCTTGGCAAGACCGCTGAAGCGGTGGGCATCTACGAGGCCGTTGCAGCCGATGACGATGCGCCCAAACCGATGCGCGACCTCGCCAATGTGCGTTACACTGCGCTGCGTTTCGACGAACTGAAGCCGCAGCAGGTGATCGACCGGCTCAAGCCGCTCGCCGTTCCCGGCAATGCCTGGTTCGGGGTTGCCGGGGAGCTGGTCGGCATGGCCTATCTCGAACAGGGCAAGGAAGAACTGGCTGGCTCGCTTTTTGCCCAGATTGCGCGCGACAAGGATGTGCCCGATTCGCTGCGGGGTCGCGCGCGTCAGCTTTCCGGCCTGCTCGGTGTCGACGCGCTCGATGCCGAGATCGGCGAGGACGGCGAGGGATCGAGTGGACCGGCGGCACCAGTCGCACGCTGACAAAGATACGAGAATTCGGGAGTTCCTGATGATTGCTGCCAAACATTCCACGCGCCTTGCCCTGGTAGCGCTGCTAGCGGCGATCCTTGCCGGATGCGGCGCGTTCGGCGGCAAGGGCGGGCCGAAGACCCCCACCGTGGGAGAGCGGATACCGATCCTCTCGCGCATCGAATCGGGCGCCCGCGTCGATCCCGATCTTGCCCTGGTTTCGGTGATCCTGCCGCCCGAAGAGGCCAATGCGGACTGGGCGCAGGCTGGCGGAACAGCGAGCAAGGCATACGGCCACCTCGCGCTTCCCGCTTCGCTTTCGCGTGCCTGGAGTGTCACTATCGCCGGTTCCGGTCCCAAGCGGCGGCTCGCCGCAGCGCCGGTGATCGGTGGCGGCAAGCTGTTTGCGATGGATACCCAGGGCGTCGTCAGCGCCTTCGACACGCGCAATGGGGCAAAGGTGTGGACTGCCAGCCTGAAGATCTCGGGCGATGGCGAGAATACTGTATTCGGTGGCGGCGCGAGCTACGACAATGGCCGAGTCTATGTCTCGACCGGCTTTGGCGAGGTTGCCGCACTCGATGCGGAAACCGGCAACCAGGTCTGGAAGGTGAAGCCGGCGGGGCCGCTGCGCGGATCGCCGACGATCGCCTTCAATGCCATCTACGTCATGGCGCAGAACAACCAGATCCATGCCCACAATGCCGCCGATGGCGCGCCATTGTGGGCCGAATCGGGCTCGATTGGTCAGGCCGGCGTTTTCGGCGTGGCCGCGCCCGCAGCAGGGCAAGGCACGGTGATCGCCGGATACAGTTCGGGTGAGCTTTCGGCGTATCGTTACGAGAACGGACGCACCTTGTGGTCTGATGCCCTCGCGCGCACCTCGATCTCCACCGAAGTCGGCAGCCTGACCGATGTCGATGCCGATCCGATCATCGACCGCGGGCGTGTGTTTGCGCTGGGTCAGGGCGGGCGCATGGCAGCCTATGACCTGGTGACCGGACAGCGCATCTGGGAACTCAACCTTGCCGGCATCTCCACCCCGGCAGTGGCAGGGGACTGGGTGTTTACCCTGACCGACGATGCCGAACTGCTCGCCATCGCGCGCTCGAGCGGCAAGGTGCGCTGGCTGAAGCAACTGATGCGCTACAAGAACGAAGAGAAGCGCAAGAAGCCGGTCTTCTGGGTTGGGCCCGTGCTGGCTGGCAATCGCTTGTGGATTGCCAATTCGCGCGGCGAACTGGCCTGGGCGGACCCGGCAACGGGCGAAGTCACGCAGTTTGCCAAGCTGGATGCCCCGGTATCGCTTGCGCCGGTGGTGGCCGGACAGACGCTCTATGTGCTTGACGATGGCGGGAAGATTTCCGCGTTTCGCTGAGCTGTTGGCGCCCTGTAATTTCCGCGAACCGTTTCACTGGTCTTAACCATTAGCAGCTAATGGCGGCAGGCCATGACTGCTGCCAAACCTGTTCCGGCCCGCAGGCCCGCCAGCGATGTTTCGTCGGCGGTGGGGCTAGTCGGCCTTTCCGGACTGTTTGTCTGGATCGCAATCTGCCGCAACTGGGCAGGGATTGCCGAGGCGTTCAACTTGGCCGGGCCGCGCGAGCCGATGTCTGGCCCCTATGCCGCGCTGGCGACTTTGCTGTTCACCGGAACTCCCATGGTTGCCTGGTCGCTTCTGGTCGACCGGGTACATCGCAGGGCCTCGACCGGGATCGACTGGACCCAGCGCGACAGCGAGCCTGGGCTGCTGTCCGTCTCGATCACCAAGATCGCGGGCCTTTGGGCGATCTGGGCGATCATCGGTTTTCTGTATTGCGTCGCGCGCTGGTACTGGGAAGGGCAATACCAGTTCGCCATGGAAGTGCTGGCCATCGGCGCGGTGCCCATGGTTCTGCTTTCGGTTCCCTATGTCCTGTGGCTGGATCGCTATCTCGTCGAGCCGCGCGATCATGCCTGGCATTTCGGAGCCATGCTGCTTGGCCGCGAGCCATACAGTTCCGAGGCAGTGTTGGCGCATTGGCGATCCTGGGCGGTGAAGGGCTTTTTCATTGCCTTCATGATCTCGATCCTGCCGGGCGGCTTCGCCTACGTGGTCACTCTCGATCTTGCCGATGTCGGCTCCGATCCGGTGCGGGTGGCAGGCGGCTTGATCGAGCTGCTGTTCCTGATCGACGTCCATACCGCGATGGTCGGCTATCTGGTCACGTTCAGGCCGCTGGATGCCCACATCCGCAGCGCCAATCCCCATGTCGCAGGATGGGTCGCGGCGTTAATGTGTTATCCGCCTTTCATCCTGATGGGCGATGGCGGGCCGTTGAACTACCATTACGCCACGTCGGACTGGGCATACTGGCTGGCCGACTATCCGCTGCTCCTGTGGGTGTGGGGTGCGTGGCTGGTGTTCCTGACCGGCGTTTATGCGTGGGCGACGGTGATTTTCGGCCTCCGCTTTTCGAACCTTACCTATCGCGGCGTCATCACCAACGGGCCTTACCGCTTCACCCGCCACCCGGCCTACCTCTCCAAGAACGCGTTCTGGTGGTTCGCGACCCTACCGTTCCTTGTCACCAACGATTCCACGGTGGATGCGATCCGCAACACGGTTGTGCTCGGACTGGTCAGCGCGGTCTATTACTGGCGAGCCAGGACGGAGGAAGCGCACCTGCTGGCCGAAGATGCCAAGTATCGCGAATATCATGCCTGGATGGGCGAGAATGCGCTTATCCCGCGCACGCTTTCGCGGCTTGCGGGCATACGCCCCGAACGCCGGTCCGCGCTTCAACCTGCGGAGTAGGCCTTAGAGCTTCTCGCTGCCGCTCGCGGTATAGAGCGTAATTTCACGCTCCAGCATGCCGAACTCCGCCCGTTCGGCCTGCCATTGCTTCATGTGTGGCGTGGTGAAGTGCGCATCGAGTGCCTCGCGACTTTCCCACACTTCGCTGACGTGGATCAGACCCGGATCGCCGGGATCGGGCGCATAGGCATATTTGATGCAGCCCGGCTCATTGCGGGTTGCCGCGACGACGCGGGCCATCGGTTCGCGCGCGGCATCCATGCTTTCGACCGGCAGGCGGAAATGGCCGATGATTACGACGGTTTTGGGATCGGGGCTCAAAAGCTCTTCTCCGCGTAGATGCGTGAAAGATCGCCCTGCCACTCGCCGTGGTAGAGATCGAGCAGGCGCTGGGCGGGAACCCGGCCAGTGGCTGCAATCTCGTGCAAGGGATCGAGAAATCCCGTCTCGTTGTCGCCGCTCGAATTGAGGCGACCGCGCGCCGCCAGCCCGCCGCGCGCGATTTCCAGCACTTCGCCTGCAATGTCGCCAAGCCTGCCGCCGACAGGAAGCGGAGCATCGAGCGCCAGCTTCGGCGCGGCGTTCCTCAATGCTTCGCGCTCTTCCATCGACCAGCCTTTGACCAGGTCCCAGGCGGCATCGAGGGCGGTCTGGTCGTAAAGCAGGCCGACCCACAGCGCTGGAAGCGCGCAGATCCGGTTCCACGGTCCGCCATCGGCACCGCGCATTTCGAGGAAGCTTTTCAGGCGGACCTCTGGAAAGGCGGTGGAAAGGTGATCGGTCCAATTGCTGATGGTCGGGCGCTCGCCGGGCAGCGCGGGCAGCTTTCCGTCGAGAAAATCGCGAAAGCTCTGACCCGCCGCGTCGATATATTTGCCGTCGCGGAACACGAAATACATCGGCACATCGAGCATGTAGTCGACATAGCGTTCGTAGCCGAAGCCGTCCTCGAACACGAATGGCAACATGCCGGTGCGGTGCGGATCGGTGTCGGACCAGATGTGACTGCGAAAGGAAAGGAAGCCGTTGGGCTTGCCTTCGGTGAACGGCGAATTGGCGAACAGGGCTGTCGCCAGCGGTTGCAGTGCAAGGCCCACGCGGAACTTCTTCACCATGTCCGCTTCGCTGGAATAGTCGAGGTTCACCTGAATGGTGCAGGTGCGCAGCATCATGTCGAGGCCCATGGTGCCGACGCGCGGCATGTGGCGCAGCATGATCGCATAGCGCCCCTTGGGCATGATCGGCAGTTCCTCTCGGGTCTTGTCCGGCCACATGCCAAGGCCGAGGAATCCCTTGCCGGTGCGCGCGCCAATGGCTTTCACCTGATCGAGGTGTCGCCCGGTTTCCGCGCAGGTCTGGTGCAGGTTTTCGAGCGGCGCGCCCGATAGTTCGAGCTGGCCAGCCGGTTCGAGGCTGACGGTGCCGTCCGCACCCGCCATGGCGATAACCTTGCCGCCTTCCATCACCGGCTCCCAGCCGAATTCGGTCAGTGCCATCAACAGGTCGTGGATGCCGTCGGGCTCGTCATAG
>JAURNJ010000232.1 GCA_030830245.1 Novosphingobium sp.
CATCACCTGGCCGCCGACGACTACCTGCCGTCGCCGATGGTGGCGCTCGCCGCGCTGGCGGCCCGCACCAAAACCATGACGATCGGCACCGGCATCGTGCTTGCCCCACTCTACGATCCGGTGCGCTTCGCGGAAGACTGCGCGGTGCTCGACATCATCGCCAACGGACGGCTCGAGATGGGGCTGGCGATTGGTTACCGTCGCAAGGAATACGACGCCTTCGGGCTCGACTTCACCAAACGCGGCAAGCGCTTCGACGAGTTCCTGCAGATCGTCCGCGCGCTGTGGGCCGGCGAAACCGTCAATTTTGAAGGCGAGCACTACACGGTCAGGAACGCGCGCATCACGCCGCTGTCGTCGCGGGGCCAGATCCATCTCAATATCGGCGGCTTCGCGCCCAAGGCGGTCGAGCGCGCGGCGATCTATGGCGACGGCTATTTCGGCAACCCCGAATTCGCCGATATCTACACAGCCAAATGGGCGGAACTCGGCAAGGACCCGGACATGGCGGGCATGATGATCCCCGGGCTCTTCAATGCCGTCGCCCGCGATCCCGAGGCCGCGTTCGAGGAGCTCGCCCCCTACTACCACTACATGAACGAGGCCTATTCGGTGTTCATGCGCGAGGATGAGGCGATCGGCATCGACGATGCCGTGATCGGCACGGCGATGGACCTCGATGCCTTCAAGGCCTCTGGCATCTTCCAGGTCTGGACGCCCGAGGAAGCCATCGAGAAATTCCGGGCGATGCGCGCGAAAATGCCGTTGCGGCACTACGCCATGTCGATGCCGCCCGGCCTAAGCCTGGAACGCTTCCTGCATTATGCCGGACAGTTCGCCAGCGACGTCATCCCCGCGTTCCGCTGACGATGGCGAAGGGCGAGGCCGACAATCTGGATCGCCGCGCACCACCGCCGCAATCTGTCACGCGAGTCATCCGCATCCTCGAGGCGCTGTGTGCGAGCGCGGAACCGGTGAGCTTGGCCGATCTCGCCCGCTTACTCGAACTGCCGAAAAGTAGCCTGTCCGCCCTGCTTCGCGGGCTTGCAACGGAGAATTTCGTCGTCGCCAGTGAAGGCGCCTGGCGGCTCGGGCCTGGCGCCTTCGGGCTGGGCAGTGCGCTGACCGAGGCGCGTCGGCGGTTCCAGTCCTCCGACCTCATCCGCGACGGCATGCGCCGCCTCGCTGAACGCTCCGGCGAGACCGCGCTGTTTGGCGTGTTCGACGAAGATGCGCAGATGATGACCTATGTCGATGTCGTCGAGAGCCGCAATGCCGTGCGTTTCGCAGTTTCCGCTGGCGACCGCAGGCCTCTCTACGCAACCGCCGGCGGAAGAGCCCTGCTCGCCGCGCGCGATCCCGACGAGGTAGCCGCCTATCTGGGAAACATGCGCACAGAGAAGCTTACCGCCGATACCGAAACAACATCGGCCAAGCTTGCGGACAGCATCGCCGCCGCGCGCAAGGCCGGCTTCGCGCAGACCATCGACCAGGCCGCGGATGGAGTTACCGGGACCGCCGCAGTGATCCGCGACGCCGGAGGCACGGTGCTCGGCGCGCTGATCGTCGCGGCGCCCAGTTCCCGGCTACAGGACCGGCTCGACCTGCTGGCGCAGCTCGTCCGCGACGAGGCCGCCGCGATTTCCCGCAGCCTAGGTTATCGCGGCTAGGCTGGCGCCCAGGTCGCGCCGCTCCCACAGATCGAGGAAATTGGTCGAGACATGCAGGAAGCCATGCACCACCTTGTCCTCTGTCAGCAGCGGGTCGTGAGGGCCTTTGGCGTCCCGGATCGCGGGCAGGCGCGACGTGACCAGCGCAGGCGTATCCATCATCAGCGCAAGCCCGAGGAGGGCCAGCGACAGATCGAAATGCAAGCCGAGCTCTCCGGCATCGACCTGCGGCCCGCCATGCGCGGCCATCTCCGCTGCGAAATGGCCAAGCAGTCTGTCAAGGTTATCGGCGAGGAAGCTGCCATCCGAAGCCGACAACCCTCCCCAAAGCCCGTAGGCAAGGTTCATCTGCCGCACCATGCCCCAGTCGAGCAGCCCGCAGTGCAGGCCATTGTTCTCGTCGCGCCAGAACCAGGCATTGTCGATGTTCGTGTTCCAGTGGCTGAGAGCGATGAAGTCAAGGTCGGCATGTAGGAATTGCCGGACCTGCGCCTCGTGGTCTAGGAAATTCAAGGCATCGCGTTCCAGCCGTTCGAAGAAGTGCGTGCCTGTAAGATTGTCCGGAAACAGCTGGGGGCATTCGCGGACAAACGCCGTCCAGGCTGCGACCTTCTGCCGGATTTGCTCCGGATCCCACGGGATCGGCTGATCGGCAGCGGCGGCAGCGGCGTCGAAGGGAAACAGCTGTTCCAGCTGCGGCGACAGGCTGCCGGTCTTTTGCGCCGCCGCCAGCCTCGCCAGCGCGGAAACAGTTTCGCGATAATACTCCAGCGGATCGGCCAGCAGATGGTCCATGCATTTGGGATGCAGCGGCTCGATGTTGCCCTCGCCATAGGCAATGCGCTCGGTGATGAGGACGCCGGTGCCGGTTTCGCGGTTGAAGTCGGCGAAACAGGGCCTGGCCACGGCGACCGGGAAGGCCGGGTGGCGCGAAAGTTCTGCCAGCCGGATTTCACCTTCCAGTTCGTAGCGCCGGCGATCGCGAAAAGGGTCGGTGAAGTCGCGCGAGAACTTTGCGAAGATCTCCGTGTGAAGGCCGGTTTCCGGCCGCTCATATTCGACCGAGAGGACCAGCTTCAGCCCTGAATTGCCGCCTGAAAAGGGCTCGAAGCGAGTGACCCGGGCGATGCGGTTGTCCTCGCCCAGCGTGCCATAGGCACGAAACAGAGCAGTCAGACGCTCTTCGGGACGGTCGCGCAGCGCATCGGGATGGGCCGGTACGTCCTGGCCTGTGGCATCGCCGCGAACGATGTCTGGATCGCGCTTCATCACGCTCAGCGCAATGAGACGCGAAGTGCGCGCGGACCGAGTAGCGCCCAGCTCTCGCCGTAATCGGCGTCCTCGATGGCGAGTGCCGGAAAAGTCTCGATCACCGCTTCGACCAGCGCGATTGCTTCTGCCCTCGCGATGTTGAGGCCAAGGCAGTGGTGGAAGCCGAATCCGAAGCCGAGA
>JAURNJ010000028.1 GCA_030830245.1 Novosphingobium sp.
AGCCTGCGCGCCGATCCCTCGCAGATCCCCGATGCCGTAGAGGAAATGCTGCGCCGCTATTCCTTCGTGGTGCCGCTGCGCAGGGTCGCACGGGATACGCATCTGGGCGGTTTCGACCTGAAGGAAGGCGACCGGCTGATGCTGCACCTTGCCGGGGCGGACCTTGACGAGCGCAAGTTCGACCAGCCCGACCAGTTCGACATCACCCGTGACCTCAAATCTCACGTTGCGTTTGGCGGCGGCCCGCACCGCTGCGTCGGCATGCATCTCGCCCGTATCGAGCTGCACACGCTCTATCGCCAGATGCTAGCACGCCTACCGATGTGGCGGCTCGATCCCGACCATCCGCCGACCTACCACAGCGGCAACGTGATCGCGGTCGATTCGGTCCATATCCGCTGGGATTAATTCACAAGCGCGAACACAATTCCCGATACACGAACGGATCATTCGGCTAGCCTCCCCACGGTAAGACCGGGGAGGCTGGCCTGAATACCGCTCAATCGACTGCGCGCGCGGAATGGAAGCGCTATTGGCCGCTCGTAACCGCCACCGCGGCAGGCATGGCGCTCGCGGGCATGCTCAGCTCGGTGTTCGGGGTCATGCTCGAACCGATGTCGCAGGACCTTGGCTGGAGCCGGGCTGAAATCTCGACCGGACCCTTCGTGGTCTCGATCATGGGCCTGTTCCTCGCCACGCCAGCCGGGCACCTGATCGATCGCTGGGGCTCGAAGCTGACCGGCGTGATCGTCATCGCCTGCACTTTTGTCGCAATCATGGGCATGGCCATGGTGGGCAAGCATCTCTGGCACTGGTGGGCTGCCTGGTTCTTCTTCGGCATCGCAGGTGGCTTTACCTCGACCGTGTGGATGGCACCCGTATCGACTCTGTTCGACAAGGGACGCGGCATGGCGATTGCCGTCACCATGTGCGGCGCCAGCGTTTCAGGCATCCTCTCGCCGCCGATCACCGAATGGGTCTTGCAGCACCATGGCTGGCGGGTCGCTTTCGTGGTCCTTGGCCTGTTCTGGTGCGGGCTGACCCTGCCGCTGGTCCTGGCTTTCGTTCCCGGAAGGCTGCGCGAACCGGAAACGGCGCCCGACCCGTCCGACGATGCAGACGATGTCCCGGCCGCCTGGGGCATGGGGCCACGCGAAGGGCTGACCTCGCGCCCCTTCTGGCTGATGTTCACCGCATCGGGGATCAGCGGCATCACCAGCCTGGCCCTGATCCTCAATCTCGTGCCGGTGCTGACCTATACCGGCATCTCGCGAACCGACGCGATCATGATCGCCAGCGTGATGGGCATGGCCGGCCTCGTCGGGAGGCTGGTTTCCGGCGTCCTGATGGACATGTTCGACATCCGCAAGCTGGCGATAATCGGCAGCCTCCTGTCGATCGCATTGCCGCTCTCGTTGATCGTCGCACCCGGTGTGGTATGGGTCGCGATGGTCTCGCTGATCTTCCATTCGCTGGTCGGCGGGCTGCGGATGAGTGCGGTGATCTACATGACCAGCACCTATCTTGGCGCGCGCAGCTTCGGGCTGTTCTATGGCGCGATCACCACCACGATCACCGTGGCGCAAGGACTCGGTCCGCTGATCGCGAACTACATCTACGACCAGACGCAGTCCTACCTGCCGACGATCTGGGCTGCCGTGCCGGGGTTCCTGATTGCGGCGCTGTGCTTCTGGGCGCTCGGCCCGAAGCCGGACTTTTCGCGGCCCTCAGCCTCTTAGCAGCGGGTCGTAGATGTCCCAGGCCTTGCCCGGCCCGCGCGTGAAGCCAAGGTCTGCCGCGACATCGTCGAGCTGCATATCCAGGTATGGCTCGTAGTCGACCATGAACAGCGGCATCTTCACCGACTGTCCCGCCGCGAAGCCGAGGGTCATTGCCTCGATCGTGATCGGCACGCCCTGCGGATAATTGTAGAGCTTGTTCACGAGGAAGGTCGAACAGGTCATGTTCGCCGCCTTGCCGATGGCGAGGGCGAACTCGGGCGAGAAGTATTTGTGGATCGAGGCGACGGTCATCGAGTTGATGCCATGTTCGCCCGCCATGTTGACGCCAAATCCCGAGACGATGTGGCTGATGTCGTGGGCGTTGACCATCATCTTGTGGACGTATTCAAGATCGTTGGCGGGTGGATCGGTGCGCATGAAGAACATCTCCAGCCCCGATGCCTCAATGAATTCGTTGACCGCGTGACCAAGGGTGCCCGGTGCGCACGAAGCGATGTGATCGCGCTCGAACGTCAGCGTCTTGCGCGCGTCGAGCCAGGCGGCAAATTCCGGGTTCTTCTCGCGCTCGATCTGCAGCAGGCGGGTGTTCCCCGCCCAGTCCTGCACGTCGGCGATGCCCTTGACCATGTCGGGAATGTCATAGGTGATGGCGACATCGTCACCGGCGCGGCGCAGGCACATGTTGAGCATGGCGTGGCAGAACAGCGGGCTGTTGCGGAAAATGCTGGTCGAGGTGAGCACGCTGCCGGCAACCGGCTCCTGCTCGCCGCGCATATAGGCCACCTCGTGCGGCAACATGCCGTGGGCGCGGACATAGACCCGCTTGGCCTCGTCGCTCATCAGCTGGACTTGTTCGGTCATCCGCTTTCCTCTCGCCGGACTGGTTTATTGCCCTGCACGGTATCTTTAATTCAAGCGGAAGGCAACGCTCACAGCTTGCCGAATTTCGCCTCGTAAGCGGCGGTATCCCCGCTCGCGAGCAATTTTGCCTGTTCGACCCAGCTGTCGCGGCGGATACGCCCGGCAAAAACGCCGAGTTGCGCGTCAATCCTGTCGATTTCGGCATCGTCCCACTCGGCGATCTGGGCAAACGAGGTGACGCCGAGCGGCCCCAGAAGTGCCGCGAGCTTTGGACCGAGTCCCTTGATGCGGGTAAGGTCGTCTCCTGAAGCTGTAGAAGCGGAAACCGCCGCGCTTGCCGCCGCGACTTCCTCCTGCGCCGCGACCGAGACGATCTCTCCGACTCCTGCCATGGTCACGCTAGCCGGTGGCGGCACTAAGTCGGCAGCTGGCGGCGCGTCGATCAGCGCCTGGTTGCGCTGAGCCGGAGCCGCGCCTTCGTCGAGCACATCAGGCCGGTACGACCGCGGCGCACCTTTCGATCCCCGCCTGAAAATCCACCATGCAACCAGCAGCGCGACTAGCAGCGCAACTGACAGGACGATCCAGTTCGCCTCAATGGTCTGCATCATGATTGGTCCTCCGGCGCCGGGCGATAGCGCGCCCGGCCCGGATGCTCAACCGCTCACCCTCCCTTGAGCGAACCCGCTACGCCAACCAATCGCAGGAATTCCTGCCTCCAGAAATCGTTCTGGCTGCCCGCGAGCCCGCCGATCTGGCTGGGGCCGAAGCCGTTCATCAGTTCATCGCCGCGAAGGTTCTGGCCAAACGCCGCGACTGCCACAGCAAAGGCGAAGTCGCGCGGCATTGCCTGGCGCGTGAACATCGCGCTGGCCGGAACCGCCCGCTCGATCAGCCGCGAGGCGGTCCCATTGGGCAGCTTGTAGCGCAGTTTGACATAGGCCATTTCGGCAGCCTTGCCGCGCTCCCACGCCGCCGGCGCGGCATCTTCGTAGCGGCGCGGCCCGATCCAACCCTTCGCACCCGCTGGCACAATCTCGTAGATCGCGGTCACTTGATGGCCCGCGCCGATGTCGCCAGCATCGACCTTGTCGTTGTCGAAATCCTCTTCGCGCAAAGCCCGGTTCTCGTAACCGAGAAGGCGATACTGGCTGACCTTGGCGGGATTGAATTCGACCTGGATCTTCACGTCCTTGGCGATGGTGAACAGTGTCGCTTCCATCTGCTCTCCCAGCACCTTGCGCGCCTCCAGCGCGGTATCGATGTAGGCATAGTTGCCGTTACCGTGATCGGCGATCTGCTCCATCATCGCTTCGTTGTAGTTGCCAGTGCCGAAGCCGAGCGTGGTCAGGGTTATGCCCGCGTCCCGCTCCTTCTCGACCATCTCGATCAAAGCCTTGGTGTCGGAAACCCCGACATTGAAATCGCCATCGGTGGCGATCAGGATGCGGTTAACCCCGCCCTCGATGAAATTGTCGCGCGCGATGTTGTAGGCCAGTTGCAGGCCCGCCGCGCCCGCTGTCGAGCCGCCTGCGCTGAGCCGCTCAAGCGCGGCCCTGATCTTGCCCTCGTCGTTCGTCGGTTCGAGCACCATGCCAGCAGCCCCGGCATAGACGACGATGGACACCTTGTCCTTCGCGCCAAGTTCCCCGGCGAGGCCCGCCAGAGCGGTCTTGACCAGGGGCAGCTTGTCCTCGCTCGACATCGATCCCGATACGTCGACGAGAAATACCAGGTTGGACGGTGGCCGGCCTTTACGCGGCAGATCATAGCCGCGCAGCCCGATGCGCATCAGCCGCGTTTCCGGGTTCCACGGCGTGACAGCCACGTCTGTGGTGATGCTGAACGGAGCCTCTCGGCTGTCGGGCGCGGGATAGTCATAGCGGAAATAATTGATCATCTCCTCGGTGCGCACGGCATCGCGCGGAGGCATCTGCCCCTGCGTGAGGAAGCGGCGGGCATTGGCATAGGCGCCGGTATCGACATTGACCGAGAAAGTGGAAACGGGCTCAACCTTCGTGAGCTTGACAGGCGAAACCTCCTTGCCGTCGTAACGTTCGCGGCCGGGATCCTGCGCGACCATGACGGGCGGGATGTGGCGCGGATAGCCTGCTGCCACAGGTGCGGAGTGCTTGCGCGCCAAGGCCATCGCCTCGGTCGAGGGCGTCGGCGGTGGAGGGGGTGGTGGCGGTAGCGGACGCGGTTCGTTGGACTGAGTGCTACCGGACGCGTCGGCGACGTTCTGCTCCTCCTGACCGGGTCCGGACGGGCCGTTTTTGCCCAGTTCGGTTTGCGCGGCGCAGCCGACGATCAAGGCAGCGAGACAGCAGGCAGTAACAAGTCTGGTCGGATTCATGGCAATTCCCTCCACTTTCGTGCCCCTGTGCTCAGGAGGCCAAATGGCGGGTGAACCGCGACTGAACGCCCTATACGAGCGACGAACCGTTAATCTGCAGGAAAGGAAGGAGTCCCTTTGCGGAACAGAATGCGGTCTTCCGGGCCGAACCCCCTTGTCCAGATGACCCAGCCATAGACGCCAAGGATCGCCGGGATGCCGAACAGCAATTCAGCCCATTCGGGCAGGAAACGCGTTGCCAGCCAGCCGATCGCGACGGCGGGCGCAGCGGCCCAGACCAGCGCCCAGCGCCAGTTGCTCACCGGCTCGCCCAGCATCCGCGAAAGCATCCGCGCCTTGACCAGCGAGGCAAAGGCAAGCGCCAGCGCCAGCGCCAGAGCCGCAGCGGCAGCCCCGAACATTTCGCCAAGCTCCAGACGCTCTGCCAGCATGATCCCCGCAACGGTCAGCAAGGCCTGAAGCATGATCGTCACCAGAGAGACCAGCACGTTTCTTACCCGCGCCATGTAGATCAGTGCCGCTTCGCTCACGACGGCAGTCGCGGCGACCACCTCTGCGCCGAGCAGCAAGGCCAGCGCGCCCGTGCCACCGACGAATTCCGGGCCAACCAGGCCCATGACGCCCTCGCCCGGTATCCCGAGAGCCAGCGCGATTCCGGCTTGCGCAGCGATGATCCAGAACCCGACCTGGCAAACCTGCGCGGCGATGGCCGGATAGTCACGGTCTTTGAGGCGGCGCGTTATGACCGGCCCGAGGATGGGCTCGAAGCTGGTCTTCAGCTTCTGCGGCAGGCTCGCGACCTGCTGCGCGACATAATAGACGCCAACCGTGGCGGGCGAAGCGAA
>JAURNJ010000233.1 GCA_030830245.1 Novosphingobium sp.
GTGGGTGCCGAAGATGTCTGGCACAGCTCGGAAGGCCTGCAGATCTTCGGCAACGACGCCCGCTTCGCCACTGGCGTTTCCCGCCGCAGCACCTTCGTTGCCGACTGGACCGGCGAGCGGCTGGCAATCGGCGACAATGCGCTAGGCACCGGACTTATGCGGTTCGAGAGGCGCTAGTCTCGCCTCAAAGCAAGTGGCCTGCCCTGTCCCGCTTGGTGGCGAGGTAGCGGGCGTTGTGCGGATTGGGCGACAGCTTGTGGGCAACCCGTTCGGCGATAGTGACACCCTCGACCTCCAGGGCGGCAACTTTGGCCGGATTGTTGGTCATCAGCCTTATCTCGCTGACGCCCAGCAGCCACAGCATCCGCGCGGCGACGGGAAAATCGCGCGCCTCGGTCGGCAGGCCAAGCCGGTTGTTGGCATCGACTGTGTCGAAACCCTGGTCCTGGAGCTGGTAGGCCCTGAGCTTGTTGACAAGGCCGATGCCGCGCCCTTCCTGCCTCAGGTAGAGCAGCACGCCCCAGCCGCCCTTGCCGGCTTCCTCGGCCATGCGGGCCAGTGCCGCGTCGAGCTGGGGGCCGCAATCGCATTTGAGGCTGCCGAGAATGTCGCCCGTCAGGCATTCGGAATGGAGCCGCACCAGTGGAGGGCGAGAGCCGTCCTGCCTGCCGATTACCAGCGCGACATGTTCGCGCATGTCATCCGCCGAGCGGAAAGCAACGATTTCGGCATCCTCGCTGGCGGTGACGGGCAGCCGCGCGCGCGCGGCGATCTTCAGCGTACCAGTGTCGCTCCAGGCGTCGAGATCGGCTGCCTCGACCTGTTGCGCGAGGTCCGCAGGTTCGGGGTCGACCAGGAAGGCAGGCAGCACGCCTGCCAGCCGGGCCAGTTCCATTGCCGAGCCTGCCGCCGCTAGATCGTCGATATGCTCGGCAGCAAAGGGTCCCTTCATAGGATGGCGCAAATCGAGCGCGGGATCAGCGACGGCTCGCGCCGTCTCGAGCGTGAAGGGCTCAGCCGCGCGGATCAGCACGGGCGCCTCGGGCACGGCGGCCTCTCGCTGGTTGGCGAGCTTGAGCGTCACCGCGCGCGCCGAGGAAATCAGCATGCGATCGGAGTGCAGTCTCTCGCCGAACCCGGTTTCCGCGGGAAGCAGCGTGGGTCCATCGCCGACCCGGATCGCCCAGCCGTGGCGTAGAGCATCCAGCGCCAGCGCTACCCGCCTGGCCGCCTCGGGCTGGCCGTCCGCACTCAGAGTTCGAACTCCGTGATGATGGGCACGTGGTCGGAACACTGTTCCCAGTCGCGCGTGTCCTCGAACACCTCGTGACCCTTGGCCTGCGGCGCGAGTGCGGGCGAGGCCCACATATGGTCAAGCCTGCGCCCGCGGTCACCGGCCCGCCAGTCCTTCGCACGATAGCTCCACCAGCTGTAATAGCGCTCTGGCGCCCTGATATGCTCGCGGCCCAGATCGACCCAGCCATGCGCGTCCCGGAAGCGCGCCAGCGACTCCACCTCGATGGGCGTGTGGCTGACGACCTTCAGGAGCTGCTTGTGATTCCACACATCGCTCTCGAGCGGGGCGATGTTGAAGTCGCCGACGATCAGGGTCGGCTTATCGATGTTCTTCGCCCATCGCGTCATGCGGCCAATGAAATCGAGTTTCTGCCCAAACTTGGGATTGGCCTCGCGATCGGGGACATCGCCGCCTGCCGGCACATAGACGTTCTCCAGCACCATGCCATGGTCTGTGAGTTCGACGCCGACATGGCGCGCTTCACCGTTGTCCTGCCAGTCATGGCGGCTCACTTCCGCCATGGGGATGCGGCTGACCGTGGCGACGCCGTGATAGCCTTTCTGTCCATGGACGGCGCGGTGGACATAGCCGAGCTGCTCGAACGCTTCATGCGGGAAGAGCTCCTCGACCGTCTTGATTTCCTGGAGGCACAGTACGTCCGGGGCATGGCTTTCCACGAAGCGTTCGACCTGCGGCATGCGCAGGCGCACCGAATTGATGTTCCAGCTGGCGATCTTGATCATGGATAGGGCGTTAGCCCGGGCGGCGGAAAAGGAAAACCCGGAGTCTTTGTTGGGTGCGAATTCGACATCCGTCGAAGGCTTGCGGTTCCAGCCCTCTCCCCCTCCCAGCCACCCGATATCGTATCCGGTAGCGTATCGGGTGGCTGGCCCCTCGGCGAAAATGTCCCCCGGACATTTTCGTGATCCTCGGACGGGAGAGGGCTGGAACCGGGCGCAGCGATTGCGCAAGCAATCGCGAACGGACGCCACCAAAAAGAAAACCCTCGTCCCGGGGGGCGGTGGGACGAGGGTTCCTTTGAGCGTTCGTCACGCTAAGCCAAAGCTGCCAACCAGGAGGCGCGGGCAACAGGGGGGAAACCCGCCTCGGGCCGCTCTGACAGGTATATATTTAGGAGGTTTTTGCTTTCTGCCAAGTGAACGGACGGTCAGGAATTGTAGCAGTTTGTCGCATCACCCGCACATCTTGCGCTAATGCGTTTCCTGCTATCGACGAGTCCTTGGCTTCGGATCCTTCCAGCGGAAGGCGCTGTCGGACACGGGAACGCCGTATCTCTGGTTGGACAGCCGAATCGTCGTCCGCTGGTTCTGCGAGTCGAGGGCGACCCAGCTCACCAGTTCAAGCCCGCCGGGCGCGGAAGGTCTGCGCACGAAGATCAGCGTGATGATGCCGTATTCGGGATGCTTCTTGTCACGCACTTCAACGCTGGCGATTCCCGGATCGCTGGTCGGCATGAGCTTGCCGTAACGGGATACGTCGCGATTGGGGTCGAGCAGCGCGCCTAGCGGGCTGTTCTTGATCGGCCAGCGCTGCCTTTGCTGCACATCGTAGTCGATGAAATTCAGCGACTTGCCGTCGGCGACAATCAGCATGTTGACCGATTTTTCGTATTCGAAGCGGATGCGCCCAGGCCGCTTGAGCGTCAGCACGCCACTGACCCTGTGACCATTGCGGTCGGTCTGGATGAAATCGGCCTTCATGGTCGAAATCCCACGCAGGGCGGCAACCGCCTGGTCGAGCGTGATCCCGGCTTGCTGGGCCACCGCTTGCGGCGTGGTTGCCGTAGGTGCGAAGCCAATAGCCGTTGCGGCGAGCGCAGCGGCACCAGCATAGGTCAGGGCAGAGATGGATTTATGGATCATGCCGAATCCCTATGACAGGGGGGGTGAACCGGCAATGAATCGGCCAAGCCTTATGAACAGGCCTTACTTGATCTTGGCTTCCTTGAA
>JAURNJ010000234.1 GCA_030830245.1 Novosphingobium sp.
CCACGTATTGCGCTGGGCAGCGGTCGCCGCATCGTACAGGATGCCGTTGACGCGCTGGCCGGTTGCCGTGCCGAGATCGGTCGGCGCGGACTCCGAAGGAAGTGCCATCAGTGCGGCGATCAGTTCGTCGCGCTTGCCGGGCACGGCGCGCATATTGCCCAAAAGGCCGAAATATCCCTCCGACATCACTCCCCCTCCTCTTCAGAGGCAACTGCTTATGCGATCCACCGAAGCCGTGAATTCACGACATTCCAAGTTTGGCCAACCCGCTTGACCGAATAGCGCATACCACTCCCGCGACCGTCGATGTCGATCACGCAACTCTTGGTCGTTCCGCATGACGCCTGCTTGACGACGAGATGTCCAGCCTCATCGCCATCAGGACCGAAATAGTTCGTGATGGCAATAAACATTCCAAAGTCGCCCTCAATCGTTTCGCTTGAGCAAGTAGCACCTGGCACGGGCTTTACGATCGTATCAGTCAGGTTTTGGGCGACCGAACCAATGTTCAAAGGCACATCTGAATCAAGGCAAAGAACTTTATCTGGTAGGTTCTCATCGTCCCCGCTCAAGTTATCCATGTTAAGATAATCACCAAAATGAAATCGTAACGCAGCCGCCGTGGCAGCCTCCTTGTCAGCTCTACCAATTGGGGATGCCGCAATTGCTGTGAAGCATGCAATTCCCGCAAAAATGGCAGTCATGACCATGGTTGTTTTCAGGTCCACCTCACACCCCCTCGAGCAACCGGTCCGCCTGCGCCCTCGCTTCGTCCGTGACTTCAGCGCCAGAGAGCATCCGTGCAATTTCTTCCTGCCGCCCATCCGCATCGAGCAGGCTCACCGAAGTGCGCGTCACCGTGCCCTCGCTGGTCCGGGCGATGAGGTAGTGCTGCTGTCCCCGCGCCGCCACTTGCGGTGAATGCGTCACCGCGAGCAGCTGCCCACCATTCGCTAGGCGCGCCAGCCGTTCGCCGATGGCGCTTGCCACCGCGCCGCCGACGCCGCGGTCGATCTCGTCGAAGATGGTGGTGGCGACGCCGCCTTCTTCGGCGAGTGCAACCTTCAGGGCGAGGATGAATCGCGAGAGTTCGCCGCCAGAGGCGATCTTGATGAGCGGAGCGAAATCGGCGCCGGGCACTGTGGAAATGAGGAACTCGACCCCATCCATTCCATGCGGCCCCCAGCGCTCTTCCGCGAGTTCGGCAATCGAGGTGCGAAACCGCGCTGCCTCAAGTTTCAGCGGCGCTAGTTCGCCGGCAACCGCCTTGTCGAGCTTCTTCGCCGCCGCAACGCGCGCCTTGTGCAGCGCCTCCGCCTTGGTGCGGTAGGCTGACCCCGCCTTCTCCGCCGCCTTTTCCAGAGCGGAAAGTTCCTCCGCCCCGCCTTCGATGGCATCGAGCGCGGCTCGCATTTCCCGCATCCTCGCGGGCAACGCGTCTACGTCGCAGTCATGCTTGCGACCCGCCGCGCGCAGGTCGAACAGCCGGACTTCGATCCGGTCGAGTTCGGCGGGATCGAAGGCAAGCACCTCGACCGCCCGCTCCAGCCTGTCTTCCGCTTCGCCTGCCTCGATCACCGCCCTGTCGAGCGCCGCGAGTGCCTCGGCGAGCAATTCATGTTCCCCGGCGATGCGGTCCAGCCGCCGGGCTGCGCAGCGCAAGCCTGCCAGCGCCGAATCGGAACCAGCCCAGAGGTGCTGCAATTCGGCGAGATCGTCGGCCAGTTTCTCGCCCTTCTGCATGGTCGCGCGAGCCAGCGCGAGCTCCTGCTCCTCGCCTTCGACCGGTTCGAGCGCAGTGAGTTCGGCAAGGTGGGCGACAAGCAGGTCCTGCTCCTTCGCGGCGCGCTCGACACGTTCCCGCGCCGCCTCCAGCACCTCGTGCGCCGACCGCCAGGCGCTCCACGCCTTCTCCATCCCGGCGACATCGGCGCGGGCATAGCGGTCCAGCAAGGCGCGATGACCGCGCGGATCGACGAGCCCGCGGTCGTCGTGCTGGCCGTGTATCTCGACCAGCGCCCCCGCCATTTCGCGCAGCAGGGCGACGCCCACAGGCTGGTCGTTGACGAAGGCCTTGCTTGCGCCGTCTGCCTTGAGCTGGCGGCGCAGGATCAGCGGCTCGCCAAGCTCGACCTCGACTTCGGCGTCTTCGAGTATGTCGCGCAAGGCAGCCGGCAACCTGTCAAATTCGAAGCTGGCGGTGACGCTGGCCTTGTCTTCTCCGGCGCGCAGCAACGCGCTGTCGGCACGATCTCCCAGCACCAGGCCAAGCGCATCGAGCAGGATCGATTTGCCCGCCCCTGTTTCGCCGGTCAGCACGCCGAGGCCGCCCGAAAACTCGAGGTCCAGCGCTTCGATCAGCACGATATTGCGGATGGACAGGCGGGTCAGCATGGCTGGCGCGCCTTCTATCCGATTGAAGCGTCGAGCGCTATTACCTCTCAGCTTGCTTGTGTTCCGGCCGCGTGCTTGTTCATCAGCTTGAAGGCCCGGCTGTACCAGACGCTTGCCGGATAGTTGGAGCCGAGCACCGCGGCGGACTTCTGCGCCTCTTCGGGAATGCCGAGGGTCAGGTAGGTTTCGACCAGCCGGTAAAGTGCTTCGGGCGCGTGGCTGGTCGTCTGGTAATCATCCACGACATTGCGGAAGCGCACGGTGGCCGCCAGCCATTTGCCGCTGCGCTGGTAGAAACGGCCGATCGTCATTTCCTTGCCGGCAAGGTGGTCGTTCACAAGATCGAGCTTGAGCCGCGCGTCCTGCGCATACGGCGATTCGGGATAGCGTCGCGTAATCTCGGTCAGCGATTGCTTGGCCTGCTCGGTGATCTTTTGGTCGCGGGTGACATCGCTGATCTGTTCGTAATAGCTGATCGCGATGAGGTAATAAGCGTAGGGCGCGTC
>JAURNJ010000235.1 GCA_030830245.1 Novosphingobium sp.
CAGGTCCTCGGCGCTGTGCGCCGCCAGCCGCCCGAGCCCCAGCGCGTTGAGATTGGCCTGCGCCGCGACGCCGTTCAACCTGATCGCTTCCTCGATCGATTCCAGCGAGACCGGAAGCAGGCCCTTTTGTGCCGCAAAACCGACCATCATCAGATTGGTAAAGATCGAATCGCCCAGCAGCCGCGTCGCCAGTGACCCTGCGCGGATCGAGGCGATGTTCTCCGGTGAGACGCGTTTGCCGATCGCCGCAAGGAAGCGCGTGGCCGTCAGGTCGAGATCGCGGTTGCGCTGGAACTCGCCGGTGGGGACCACGTCCTCGTTGGCGAGCATCTGCGTGTCGGGGCGGGCGAGCGACAGTGTCTCGGGCGCGGATCCAATGACAAGGTCGCAGGCGATGATGACGTCGGCCTGGCCTGTTCCCAGCCGCGCCGAGGGAATTGCGTCGGTGCCGGCACCGATGCGGATGTGGCTGGTAACCGCCCCGCCCTTCTGCGCCATGCCGGTCATGTCCAGCACCTTGGCGGCCTTGCCCTCCATGTTGGCCGCCATGGCGAGGATCGCGCCGACCGTGAGCACGCCGGTGCCGCCGATGCCGGTGACGAGGATGGCGCTTGGCCTGCCTGACACGTCGAGCACTTGCGGATCGGGCAGCGCTGCAAGTTTCGCCGCAAGTGCGGCATCGTCGAAGCTGCGCTTCGCCAGCACCCCGCCCTCGACTTCGGCGAAGCTCGGACAGAAGCCCTTGATGCAGCTGTAGTCCTTGTTGCAGGTCGACTGGTCGATGGCGCGCTTGCGGCCGAATTCGGTCTCGACCGGGGTGACGGAGAGGCAATTCGACTGCACCGAGCAATCGCCGCAGCCCTCGCACACGGCGGTGTTGATGAAAATCCGCTTGGCCGGGTCGGGATAGGCCCCGCGTTTCCTGCGGCGGCGCTTTTCGTTGGCGCAGGTCTGCTCGTAGACGATCGCCGAGGTGCCTTGTAGTTCGCGCAACTTGCGCTGCAGCGCGTCCAGCTCGTCGCGGTGATGGATGGTGACGCCGGACGGCAGCTCGCTTATCGAAAACCTCGAGGGGTCCTCGCTCACCAGCAGCACCGGCGAGACCCCTTCGGCGACCAGCTCGCGGATGATCTGTTGCGGGGTGAGCGCGCCTTCAGCCGGCTGGCCGCCGGTCATCGCAACGGCGTCGTTGTAGAGGATCTTGAAGGTGACGTTGCTCTTGGCCGCGACCGAAGCGCGGATCGAGAGCAGGCCGGAATGGGTGTAGGTGCCGTCGCCAAGGTTCTGGAACATGTGCGGCGTTTCGACGAAGCTTTGCGCCGCCACCCAGGGCATGCCTTCCTGGCCCATGCTGACGGTCTGCATGGTGTTGCGCTCGGGCATGAAGTGGGCAAGCCCATGGCAGCCGGTCGCGCCCATCGCGGTGCTGCCCTCCGGTACCACGGTCGATGTGTTGTGCGGACATCCCGAACAGAAATAGGCGCCGCGGATGGCGGTGAGCGACAGGCTCTTTGCTTCGCCTTCGAGATCGAGCAGCGCCTGGTTGCGCGCGCGTGCATCGTCGGTGAGGATGCCGAGCGCTTCCAGCCGCCGGGTGAGCGCGCGGCGCACCGTGCCCGGATCGAGCACGCCGATTTCGGAGAGCAGCACCTTGCCGTCCGGCTCGTGCTTGCCGGTGATGGCGGGCGCGTTGGCACTGCCATAGAAGATATGCGCCAGCTGCTCCTCGATGACGGGCCGCTTTTCCTCGACCACGAAGAGTTCCCGGCTGCCCCCGCAGGCTTCGCGGGCAAATGCCTTGTCGAGCGGCCAGACCAGGCCGAGCTTGACCACGCGCAATCCGATCGCCTTGCGTTGCTCGTCACCCAGCCCGAGATCGGCCAGCGCCTGGCAGACGTCCAGCCAGGCCTTGCCGGCAGTCACGATCGTGAGACGGCGCTCCGGCGCATCGTGGCTCACCCGATCAAGCGGGTTCAAGGCGGCGAATTGCGGCACCACCGGCAGGCGCTGTTCGATCACCGCCTGCTCCTGCGCCAGCGCGGACATGGCGATCTTCAGGTTCGGATCGAAGCCGGGCGCTCGTTCGGGCATGGTAATGGCGAATTGATGACCCGGTAGTGTCACCGTCGTGGTCAGGTCGAGCGTGTCGGTCACCGCCTTCACCGCGACGTAGAGCCCGCTGGCGCGCGACAGCGCCCAGCCGAGCTGGCCCATCGACAGCAGCTCGTCGGTGGTGGCCGGATAAAGCATCGGCACCATCGCCGTCATCATCACATGCTCGGACTGGTGCGCGGTGAGCGAGCTCTTGGCGGCATGGTCGTCGCCGCACAGCAGCAGCGCGCCGCCATTCTTGTGCGTGCCTTCGAAATTGGCCGCCTTGATCGCCTCACAGGCGCGCTCGACGCCGACGCCCTTGGCATACCACAGCGCGAAAACGCCATCGACGCGCGGCTTGCCGTACCAGCCGAGCTGCTGGGTGCCGCGCAGCGATGTTGCGGCGAGATCCTCGTTGAGGCCGGGTTCGAAGCGGATGTCGTGTTCCGTCAGCAGTTTCTCCGAGGCCCACAGCTGCGCATCCAGCGTGGTGATCGGCGAGCCGCGATAGCCCGAGACATAGCCCGCCGTCGCCAGCCCCGCCGCCCGGTCGCGCCGCGACTGGTCGAGCAGCAGCCGCACGACGCCCTGCAGGCTCGACAGCATTACCTGTCCGCCTTCTTGCGTGTATTTGTCGCTGAGCGTGACGACTGTCTTGGTCACTTCGTCCCCGGCATTGCTTATGTCTGGCTGAGGCTTTCCAGATGTAGGACGGCTATGCAAGTTCGCTGCGCGATTGCGCAGCACCGGTCAATTGCGCTTTCCGCCGGGCTCGCGCCTGAATCGCTTGCATTCGCAGTGCCACTGTCGAAGATGGGAGCCATTCAATGCATCCGGCAAGAGAGGTTTGAGAGGATGGCGACAAAGGTGATGGAGGGTGTGCGCATCCTCGAAGTGGCGCAGTACACATTCGTTCCGGCGGCTGGCGCAGTGCTGGCCGACTGGGGCGCAGAAGTGATCAAGATCGAGCATCCGGTGACCGGTGACGCCCAGCGCGGGCTGATCCGCGTCGGCTCGATGCCGCTCGATCCCGAGCGCAACACGGTGATGGAACATCCCAACCGCGGCAAGCGC
>JAURNJ010000236.1 GCA_030830245.1 Novosphingobium sp.
ATGCTGCACCGGCTGAACCCGGTCCGTCTGGGATTCATCCGCTCTGCATTGGACCTGCATTTCGGCAGTGATCCGGCTTCGCTGCGGCCGCTGGCGGTCAAGCGCGCGCTCGATGTCGGTTGCGGCGCGGGCCTGTTGTGCGAGCCGCTGACACGGCTGGGCGCCTCGGTAACGGGCGTTGATGCTGCGCCGGAAAACGTGGAGGCGGCGCGCGATCATGCCGAGGCGATGGGCCTGGCGATCGATTACCGGCAGGGCGAACTGGGTAGCCTGGGTTTGCCGCAGTTCGACCTGGTCTGCGCACTCGAAGTGATCGAGCACGTTGCCGACAAAGCGGATTTCATCGCCGCCCTTGCCGCGCGGCTGGCTCCCGGCGGATTGCTGGTGCTCTCGACACCCAACCGAACCGCACGTTCCAGGCTGCTGCTGGTCGAAGCGGCAGAGCGGATCGGCGCGATCCCGAAGGGTACGCACCACTGGGACGATTTCGTTACGCCGGAGGAACTGGATGGCCTGCTCGGCGAGGCGGGCCTGACCATGGACGAGCCGCGCGGGATTTCATGGTCGCCGCTGCAAGGCCTGCACCTGTCAGACGATCTTGCGCTGAATTACATCGTGACCGCGCGTCAGACTTGATCGAAGACGCCTTCGCCAAGTTCCTCGGTAAACGCGGCAACCCAATCAAGCCCGATGCCGCCGATGTAGCCTTCGCTTTTGTCGGTCGCGATATTGGTCACCGTCACTTCATAGCGCGCAGTGAACATCCCGCCCCGTCCGGTTCCGGTTCCATGAACGACACATCGAAAGCGAACGTTGCCGGATCGCGATCGCTGGCTGCGACAATGTCCTTCGCCTGATCGATTTCCTTTTCGTGCAAGGGCTTCATGGCGTCTCTCCCGGAAATCTGTCCGCTTCGCATCCAACTTCGGGCCGGACAGCGCGAATTCAAGTCCTTTCCTGAACAGTGCACTTGTGGCCGCTTAAGCGGCGATTCAGCCGTTCCCCGCAATTAGGCCCGCGCAAGGGAGTGGGTCCATCGCCGAACGCTGTCGGCCATCACGGGAGGAATTCTCATGCACAACGCGAAAATCCTGAAACCTGGCCTTGCCGTTCTCGCCCTGGCCCTTGCTGGCGCTCCCCAAATTGCGAGCGCGGAAGCCTTCAACGGCCCCTATGCCGGGGTCGAAGCGGGACTTGGCAAGATAAAGGCCGAAGGCTCGATCCTGACCGGCCCGATCAAGATCACGGACGATTCGGCTTCTGTCGGGGTCGTGGCAGGTTACCGCATGCCAGTTGCCGAGGGTCTGCCCGTGGTTCTCGGGGTCGAGGGCAATCTCGGTCTCTATACCGAAGGCGGCGACGCACGTTACGGCCTTGCCGGCATCGGCGGCATGAAGATCGGCGATTCGGCCCTGCTCTACGGCAAGGTCGGCTATGCTTGGCATGATGGGGTGGGGAACGGAGCCGGGAGTGGCCTCGACGGCGTGCTGTTAGGAGGCGGCGCGGAAGTGGCGCTGAGCGAGCGGATCAGCGCACGCGCCGAATACCGCCAGATCGACTACAACGAGATCGATTTCCCCGACAACTCTCTGGACTACACCGGCCATGAATTCATGGCAGGCGTGCTGTTCAACTTCTGATAAATGATCCGCAACACGCTGACCGGCAGGGTAGCGGCCTTGCCGGTCAGCTCATTGCCAAGACCAGGTTGCGCACTTGCGGATATACCTGCTTTTCCCACTTCGAGCCGGAAAACACGCCATAGTGGCCAACACCCAGCTGGAGGTAGTGCCTCTTCAGATGCGGGCGCAGGCTTGAGCAAAGCGTGTGTGCAGCTGCTGTCTGACCGACGGCGCAGATATCGTCTCGCTCTCCTTCTACCGTGAGCAGGGCAGTGCGGCGGATCGCATTGCAATCAACCTTCCGTTCGCCGCGATAGGTAAGCTCGCCCTTGGCCAGCAACATGCGTTGGAAAACCTTGTCGATGGTCTCGAGGTAGAAATCGGCGGAAAGATCGAGCACCGCGAAATACTCGTCGTAAAAGTCCTTGATCTTGGTCGCGGCCTGCTCCTCGCCCGCAACGAGATGCCGGTATAACTGACGCTGTTGCTCCCAATGGCGGCCGGAATTCATCGACATGAAGGCGGTTAGCTGGAGAAAGCCGGGATAGACCTTGCGGCCCCGACCCGCATAGCGCGCGGGCACCTTGTAGATCACATTGTTCTCGAACCACGAATAAGGATTGCTTGTCGCCAATTCGTTGACCACTGTCGGCGAAACGCGCGTATCAACCGCCCCCCCGCGCAAGGTAAGCGTGCGCGGCACGCACGGATCGCGATCCTCCGCCATCAGCGCTGTAGCCACCCGCGCAGGAACGCAAGGCTGACATACTGCAAGCATGTGTGTGCCAGGGCCCAGTTCATGCATGAAGCGGATGATGTAGTCGACATAATCGTCGAACCCGAAGCGTCCTTCGACCAGAGGCACATCACGCGCGTTCTTCCAGTCCATGATGTAGACATCGTGATCGCGCAGCAGCGTCTCGACTGTGTTGCGCAGCAGCGTGGCAAAGTGACCCGAGAGCGGCGCGACCACCAGCATCCGGGGTTGCGGCGTCTGCACATCCGGCTTTGCAAAATGGAGCAGGTCTCCGAACGGCAAGTCGAGCACGACCTCTTCGAAAACATCGACCTCGGCATTGCCGACCATGACCCGGTCAATCGCATAGTCCGGTCGCCGGTGCGTCAATTTTGCACCTGCGAACACTTCGTTGAGCGCGAAATATCTTTTCAGCCATGGATTGTCGGCAATCGGGCCAAGGTATCGGCTGCCGAGTCGAACGGCAGTATCGGCGGCAAACCGCGCCGGAGCCATCAGATCGGAGAATGCCTGATAGCCCTTATAGAGCATCGGTGTTCCGTCTTGCCACTTTGCTGGATGTTCCGATTCGCATTTGCCAAACCCCTGCAATGGAGTCATGCTGCAGTGCATCATCGCGGAATGCAAGCCCGCCTTTCGAGCAAACGGGGACTTAAATGAGCAAGGCCGAACTGACGATTTCCAGCAAGACCTATTCGGCGTGGTCGCTGCGCGGCTGGCTCCTGTGCCACCTTGCGGGGTTGAATGTGCAAGAAAAGCCGGTTGACAATGATGAGTCCAACCGGGCCGAGCTTCTCCTGCTTTCGCCCTCGGTGCTGGTTCCCCGGCTCAGCCACGAAGGCGCAAGCGTGTGGGATACGCTGGCAATCGCCGAATACCTCAACGAGTGTTTTCCCGAGGCCAGGATGCTGCCCGCCGACAAGATCGCGCGCGCTCACTGCCGCTCGATCTCGGGCGAAATCCATTCAGGCTTCACCAACCTGAGATCTGCCCTGCCGATGAATCTCAAGGCGAAGCACGAACGTTTCCCCGTGTTCAGCGGTGCAAAGCCGGACATAGAGCGGATCGAGGCGATCTGGCAGGAGTGCCTCGCGACATATGGCGGGCCATACCTATTTGGCGAAAGGCCGACCATAGCCGATGCCATGTATGCGCCGGTGACAACCCGTTTTGTTACCTATGGAGTGGAAATCTCGCCCGATTGTCTGGCCTATTGCCAGACAATCGCAGCATGGGAACCGATGCGCCAGTGGAAAGCTGGCGCTTTGGCCGAGCCCGAAGAAATGGAAGAACTGGACGCCGAATTCTAGCCTATCCAAGGGCCTCCTGCCATTCATCAGACTTGAACCCGACCAGCAAACCGCCTGGATGCTCGACGATCGGGCGTTTTATGCAGCTGGGATTGGCGGCCATGACCCGCACTGCCTTGGCCGCATCGAGATCGGCCTTGTCCTCCTCAGGCAGCTTGCGAAAGGTGGTTCCGGCGCGGTTCAGGACCTTCTCCCACCCGGCCGATGCAACCCAGGCCTCCAGCTTGCCGGTATCCGCGCCGTCCTTCTTGTAGTCGTGAAAGGCATGGTCGATGCCATTCGCCTCCAGCCAGTTGCACGCCTTCTTGACCGTGTCGCAATTGGGGATGCCATAGACGGTAACGGTCACGCGTCGCTCCTTTCGAACCGGTGGATGCGCATATCGGCGCAGGCAAACAGGGTGTAATCCTCGTAATATTCGGCACGGCCCTTGTGCTGGACCGCGCGGTGATCGGCATGTTCGGCCCAGGAGCGAGCCGCAGCCTCGCTCTCCCATTCGGACAGGGCAATCACTTCGCCATCGTCCGAGGCATAGCTCTTGAACGAGAGATAGCCGGGCTGAGCCATGGCAAGCCGTTCCATCCGCTCCGCATCGGCGGCATAGGCTGCTGCATCGAGCCCTGCTCGTTTGCGATTGCGGAAGACGACGAGGAACATGGGACTTGTCTTACCCGCGATATGGACAATCGCGCAATTGCGCGACAAAGCCGAGCGCATGAGCATCAACAGCTTCGGCCACCTTTTCCGGTTCACGACCTGGGGCGAAAGCCACGGGCCAGCACTGGGCGCGGTCGTCGACGGCTGCCCGCCAGGCCTGGAGATCGACGAGTCCGCGATCCAGCCCTACCTCGATGCGAGGCGGCCCGGACAGTCGAAGTTCACTACCCAGCGCAACGAGCCGGATGCGGTGCGTATCCTCTCGGGTGTGTTCGAGGGACGCACCACCGGCACGCCAATCTCGCTAATGATCGAAAACACCGACCAGCGTTCGAAGGATTACTCCGAAGTTGCCAAGGCCTATCGCCCCGGCCACGCCGACTATGCCTATGACGCCAAGTACGGTTTTCGTGACTATCGCGGTGGCGGGCGAAGCTCCGCACGAGAGACTGCGGCGCGGGTCGCGGCGGGCGGCGTTGCCCGGCAGGTGATCCCCGAAGTCTCGATCCTGGCCTATCTAACCGAGATCGGCGGCGATGCCATCAACCGCGCAAGTTTCGATTCGGGAGAGATTGGCAACAACCCGTTCTTCTGCCCTGACGCGGCAGCGGCGAAACGCTGGGAAGCTCTGGTCGATGGAGCGCGCAAGGCGGGCTCCTCGCTGGGCGCAGTCGTCGAATGCGTTGCCACCGGGGTTCCCGCTGGCTGGGGCGCGCCGCTCTATGCCAAGCTCGATGCCGATCTGGCGAGCGCGATGATGGGGATCAACGCGGTCAAGGGCGTGGAGATCGGCGACGGGTTCGCCGCCGCGCGCCTGACCGGAGAAGGCAACGCCGATCCGATGCGACCCGGACAAGGCGGCCCCGACTTCACCGCCAACCATGCGGGCGGGATCGCGGGCGGCATCTCGACCGGGCAACCGGTGGTGGTGCGGGTCGCTTTCAAGCCGACCTCATCGATCCTGACGCCGGTCGAGACGATCACGCGCGAAGGCGAGGCGACCGAACTTTTCACCAAGGGCCGCCACGATCCCTGCGTCGGCATTCGCGGCGCACCGGTGGTCGAGGCGATGATGGCGCTGGTACTGGCGGACCACAAGCTGCTGCACCGAGGGCAGTGCGGCTGAAACTGATCAGCGCCGACGCCTGAGCACCACATAAAGTGCGCCCTGCCCGCCGTGACGGGGATGCGCGCCTCGTATTGCGGCGATGTCGTGCGCATGTTCGCTTGAGGCCAACCAATCGACAACCTTGGCCCGGATGGCGCCGCGCCGGTTGGTCCGGTCAGCAGGATCGGCTTGACGCGGCTTGCCGGTCACCAGCAGCACCAGCCGCGCACCCATATGTTTTGCCTGCGCCAATCCGTGCAACAGCCGCGAATGCGCCTGGTCGAGGGTGCAGCCATGCAGGTCGAGAGTAAAATCAGGCGACACCTGTCCCCTTGCCAGCTTGCGGTCCCAGCCTGTGTCGAGGCCATGCACGCCGATCTGGCGAGGATGAGGCGCTTGCGATTGCGCAGGCACCGGGCTGGCGGGTGCAGCGGGTTGTGGCGTAGGAGCAGTTCGAGCCACTGCCCGGTGAGGCAAAGTCGCAGGCCTGTGCGTCGAGCCGCCAAGAGGCGTCACCGTGCTCGCCACCCGCGCCCACAATTCCGCTTCCTCGGGCGAAAGGCCGCGCGTGGTCCGGCTCATCGCAATATCACCGGCCAGAGAGCCGCCGCAGCGTCCCCTTTGGCAACAACAACAGGGCTTTGCCGCGCCCGCTCATCCCGCCTGCGGTCAAACGTGCCTCCGCGCCTGCCCCCCAGAAGGTGTCGAAGCGGTTTGCGCCCTTGATTGCGCCGCCGGTGTCTTGCGCGATCCAAATGCCGTCGGCCTCGTTCCGGTCGAGATCGAGCCACACTGGCGCGCCGAGCGGCACGAATTTCGGGTCGGCAGCGACCGAACTTTTGGGCCGCACCGGCACGCCCATGGCGCCAAGCGGGGCATCGCCGGTCAGTTCGCGGAAGAACACCCAACTGCGGTTCTCGCGCATCAGCGCGCGGCCTTCGTCAGGCTTCTCGCGGATATATTGCATGATCCCCTGCATGGAGCCCGAATATTGGCCCGGCCCGGTGCCGAGAAGGCCGCGCTCGCGCATCAGGCCGCCGATACCGGTATAGGGTTGGCCATTCTGCCCGGCATAGCCGATCCGTGTGACTGTCCCGTCCGGCGAACGAAGGCGGCCCGAACCCTGCACCTGCAGGAAGAAGAATTCGACCGGATCTTTCGCCCAACCGATTTCCAGACCGCGGCCCATCAGGGCGCCCTGCTCGATCTCGGCACGATCATGATAGGGCACGAACTGACCACGCTCGTCATAGCGACCAAGCGGCATGTTGCCGTTTTCGAGCGGTTCGGCCTCACCCGGCCTGGCGCGCACCAGATCGGTGGGCATACCATAGACGGGCACATCGAAGCCTGGCAAACGCTGGCGCGCGCCTTCTATCTCGGGCTCAAAATAGCCGGTGGCAAAAGCGGTCCCTTCGCCGACCCGCACCGTTTCAAAATAGGTCGCGAAGAAATGGCTGGCCTCGCCGGTCCAGCGCTTCGCTGCTTCGCAGGGCAGTTGCCAATCCGCCTGCCGGGTCAACCCGCTGGCATCGGTGCGATTGAGCACGCCGGGGCAGCTTTCAACAAAGGAGAGCATGGCAAGGCGCGCATCTCCGCTGGCCATGCCAAGCACCTCGACCGGCGGCCCGGCTGTGAGGCCAGCAGTCAGCGCAGTGGCAACCGGAGCACCCGAGGGCACGGGAGATGGTCTGACCGAAGGTGCTGAAACCGATTCGCCGGGAAGCAACCTGATGCAAGCGCCCAGAAGCGCGACAAGGGCCAGCGCGACAAGAGCCCTGCCCTCCCGCACAGCCTCAGCCTTCGTCGGTTTCTTCCAGCAGCCAGTCCGGATCGGCGGACCCGATGTCGCGGGCGAAAGTCCACACATCGATTGCTTCGACCGCATCGTTGAGCGATCCTGCCACGACATTGCCCGCTGCATCTCGCGTCACTGCCGCAATGTCGGAGCGGAAGCGCACCGTGATACGCGCCATGGGTGAGCGGTACTCGGCATCGGAGATCGTGCTTTCCTCGATCCGCACCAGCCGGTTGTCGAGCGTCTCTCCTGCCGCGACACGCGCGTCGATAGCCGAGGCAAAGCTTTCGTAAACGGCATCGTCACACAGCTGGCGCAACTCCTCTTTGTCGCCCTTCCAGAAGGCTTCGAGCACCATGCGATAGGCACCGCGTGCGCCATCCATGAAAGCGAAAGGATCGAACCGGCGGTCGGCCGCGGAAATATCGCGCAGGCCGCGCTCAACCGCAGGACTAGCAGCGGGAAAACGCGGTTCAGGAATGCGCGGCGGAAAGCTCTCCACCTCTTCGACCGGACGCGGCGCGGGCGCGCGGTTCAGGCCCGGAGGCTGATCGAAGCGGCCCTGGATCGGCTCTTCCTCGTGCTCTGCCCGGCGCCCAAGCACCGAATAGAGCCGAAGGCCCAGAAAGGCAGCGATCATGGCCAGGATTACGAGTTCGACAGTCACACCAAAGGGTCCATCTTGAGGGAGGCGATCAGTGCCTCGCGTTCATCATAGCCCGAGATAGGCATGGTTGACAAATGCACAACACATGCCTGCCCCGCAGGACGTGTTTTATAGGCGGCAAAGCTTTCGCGATGGTGACTGGGGGTGCGAGGCATTGCCGCCCGTTCACGCCGGTGCTAGTCGCGCGCGCAAACCAATGGCGCGGCAATTCCGCCACACGCCCACCAGAAAGCATGCGACATGGCCGACGAAGACAACATCATCACCGACCTCAATTCCGATCCTCTTCCCAACGGCGCCGACGAAGGCCCGGCGGCCGGGATCATCTCGCAATACGTCAAGGATCTCTCGGTCGAGAACCCTAATGCCCCGCAGTGCTACCAGTGGACCGAAGCGCCGCAGATCGACGTGCAGTTCAACATCGGAGCGCAGCATATCGAGGGCGACATCACCGAGGTGGAACTGAAAATCGTCGCGACTGCCAAGACCGCCGAGGGCACGGCCTATGCCGTCCACCTCGCCTATGCCGGGCTGATCGGCATACGCGGGCTCGACGAGGGCACCTCGCACGCCTTCCTGTTTGCCGAAGCACCGCGCATCCTGTTCCCGTTCGCGCGCCGCATCATCGCCGATTCGATCCGCGATGCCGGGTTCACCCCGCTGATGCTCGATCCGATCGACTTCAACGGCCTCTACATGCAGCAGATCGCCGCTGCCGAACAGCAGGGCGAAGGCGCCAATGCACCGGTGGGCAACGCCTGATCTTACCCAAAGGGTAGCTCGACCATGAGCGCACTCATCAAGCATACGTCGACGATTGCCGGGTTCACGGTGATCAGCCGCATTTTCGGCTTTGTGCGCGACATGTTGCTGGCCCGCGTGCTGGGCGCGGGGCTGGCGGCGGATGCCTATCAACTTGCCTTCACGCTGCCCAACACGTTCCGGCGGCTGTTTGCCGAGGGCGCTTTCTCGGTCGCGTTCGTGCCGATGTATTCGCGCAAGCTGCCGGGCGAGAACGGCGAGGCCGAAGCGGCGAAATTTGCTGACGACGTGCTTTCGGTGTTCATCTGGGTGCTGCTCGTCTTTTCGGCAGTGGCCATGCTTGCCATGCCGCTGATCGTCTATGCTCTTGCCAGCGAGTACCAGAGCGTGCCGGGCAAGTTCGAGCTCTCGGTATTCCTCAGCCGCATGACGTTTCCCTACCTTTTCTTCATCTCGATCGTCGCCATGCTGACCGGGCTGCTCAATTCGCGCTCGCGCTTCGCGCCCGGCGCGATCGCGCCGATCCTGTTCAACCTTACGTTGATCTCGGGAATCGTCGCAGGACATTACTGGCGCGGCGACAGTGCTGACGACACCAAGGTGGTCTACGTGCTCAGCGCGGCGGTCGCCCTCTCGGGCTTCGTGCAGATGGTCTATCTGTTCTGGGCGGTGCGACGCGCAGAGCTGAAGCTGCATATCCGTCGGCCCCGGCTGACTCCTGAAGTCAAGCGGCTGGGCGTCGTGATCCTGCCTGCCACCTTCGGGGCAGGCATTTACCAGATCAGCCAGTTCGTCGACACGTTCTTCGCCACTTCGCTGCCACAGGGCTCGCTGACCCTCCTCAAGATGGCCGACCGGCTGAACCAGATGCCGTTGGGCATCGTCGGCATTGCGCTGGGCACGGCGATCCTACCGATGCTTTCGCGCCATATCCAGTCCAAGAACGCCAGCGAGGCGCAGCGGCTTCAGGCGAATGCCTTCGAGATGGCGACCTTGCTCACCCTGCCCGCGGCTGCCGCGCTCGCCATCTGCGCCCCGGCCTTCGTCAACGCCTTCTTCGTGGGCGGCAAGTTCAAGCCCGAGGACGGGGTCATCATGGCCCATATCACGATGGCCCTGGTCGCGGGCCTGCCAGCCTATGTCGTGGTCAAGATCCTCAACCCCGGATTCTTTGCCCGATCCGATACTCGCACGCCGGTTTATACCGCGCTGGCTGCGCTGGTGTTCAACATCGGGCTGAACATCTGGTTCATCACCCGGCTCGATTGGGGGATCGTCGGACTGGCAGGAGCGACCGCTCTTTCGGCGACGCTAAACTGCGCGCTGCTCTATGCCGTGCTGCACAAACGCGGCTGGTTCCACTTCACTGGCGCACTCGCGCTGCGCATCGCGCGGCAGCTGGTTGCGACGGCAGCGATGTCGGCAGTGCTGTGGTGGCTGATGCAGGTGCTGTTCGAACACTTTTCCGGCTCGGTGATCGAGCGGATCTGGTCTCTGACCGTGCTGGTCGGCTCGGGCCTTGCCGTCTATGGCACGGTCG
>JAURNJ010000237.1 GCA_030830245.1 Novosphingobium sp.
AGCGTCGACGCGCAGTATCATTCCTTCTACTGGCAGGCCCATTACACCATGGCGATCCCGCAGGCGAAGCGCGACGCCATCGCCGCGGCTGCCGTTCCGGGCGGCACGGGCGACATCTATGCGGGGCTCAACGATGAGGAAAAAGCAGTCCTCGACGAGTTCCTTGCTGCCGGATTTCCGCTGGCGATCATCGGCAGGCATTTCAGCCGGCTGACGCCGCTGATCGATCCGGTCGATATCCGTCTGGGCGATCCCGCCTGCGAGGACGATTTCTGGTCGAAACCCGGCTATGCGGGCACCAATCCGCCGGACTATCTCAAGGCTGCCCGTGTCGACGGCTGGGCGACGATCACCGGCATCGAGCGTGACGAAAACGGCGCACCAACCGCAATCCGGTTCGATCCGGCAACGGTGCCCGCGATGGGAACCACAGGCGACAATTACCTCGAATACTGGGTCTATTCGGATGATGGCGAGACGCGGCTGATCGATCCGCAGCGCGCCTCCGGACCGCCGACCGAAAACAAGCGCCGCTATAGCCTGGTCGGAACGCTAGATGCCGATGCGGGCACGCTGTCGCTGACCGGTATGCTGCCGCAGATGATGGGCCCGCCGCTGCCGATCGTGAACAGCCAGCTGCTGCTCGATGCCCTCAAGGTGGGTGACAAGCTGCGGATCAACAACCGCTTCATCCTGTCGATGTATTATTATCCGCGCCACTCGATCGTCGATGGCGTAAAGAGCCACGACCAGTACCGCAACGCCGACGGCTCGCCCAAATATCCGCAGCGGCCGGACCTCGGCGCGCTCTACCATTCGAATTACCGCACCATGGGCGGCCGCGTCGAAACCGGCGACATCAGGACCAGGATCATGATCCTGGAAGGCATGGCGGACCAGCTGTCATGGCCGATCTTCAACGCGGGCTACGCTGAACGCGTCGAAAAGGCGCTTGGGCCCGAAAAAGCCGAAGACATGATGCGCTTCTACCTCCACGACAACGGCAGCCATGCCGAAGGCGCGGGCCAGCCCGGCATATTCCAGCAATCGATGCAGGACATGATGGCCTGGGCGGAACAGGGCATCGCGCCGCCGCCATCGACTCGGTACACGGTGCAGGGCGGGCAGGTGATCATGGTGAATAGCGCCGCCGAACGTGGTGGGCTGCAACCGGTGATCCAGCTTGCGGCCGATGGCAAGGATCGTACGGTTGTCGGCACCGGTGAACCCATCGAACTCACCGCCAGGCTGGAGATGCCGCCCGAAACAGGCCTGATCGTCAAATATGGCTGGACCATCGCCAATGAGGACGAGGGCGCCACCGTGCTGGAAAAGCCCCAGGAGACAGGAGGCGTCGAGAAATACGGCTGGGCCTTCACCGATGCCGCAGAGGCTGTGACGACTCTGGATAAACCGCAGCCGCTGATCGACCTTGCCCGCACTGTCACCTTTAGCGATCCCGGCATCTATGTCGTCCGGCTGAGCGTGAGCGGCCAGCGCGACGGCCTCCTCGATCCGGCCAACCAGACCTTGCTGGAGAATTTCAGGGATATCCGCGTGGTGGTGCAATGATCGGGGTTTGACCTGCATCAACGATTGCGGGCCCGCCCGATGCAATCGCTTCTCCTGCAGAGGAGAAGGACGACATGGCGACAATCGATATTCAGCCGCTCGATCCGGGCGTGGCGTTCGGAGCGAAGGTAACCGGCATCACCAGCGAGGTGCTCGATGACGAGGCCACCCGCGCAAAACTGAGGGAATTGCTCCATGACCGCGGTGTGATCGTTGCCAAGCATGTCGAGCAGACGCCGGCGATGCAGGTCAAGCTTAGCGAAGTGTTCGGACCTCTGAAGGACCACCCGGTCTACGAAGTCGAGCGCGCCGACCGCGAAAAGCTGAAAGGCGTGATCGTCATCGCCACCGGGCCGGGCTCGGGCATCGTGGAAATCAAGGGTAAACCGCTCGTCACCTGGCAGCCCTGGCATTTCGACCATGCCTACAACAACGAGCTCAACCGCGCCGGCGTGCTGCGCCCGGTGGTGATCGCGCCAGAGGACGGCATGACCTGCTTCGCCGACGGCATCGCGCTCTACAAGGCCCTGCCGGAAGCCCTGCGCGCCAGGGCCGACAAGCTCAGCGTGCTCTATTGCCTGCGCACGCGCGTCGTGAACATGAAGTATGGCAGGCCGAAGGGCTTTGCCGAGGTCCACACCTCCGACGCGGAAAAGGCGATGATCGCGCAGCAGCCGCGCTGGCAGCGCTCGATCCACCCCGCCGTCTGGACGCGGCCGTCAGGCGAGAAGGTGCTGCACGTCTCGCTGCTCCACACCGACGGGCTGGAAGGCCGCGAGGATGCGCAAGGCGACGCGCTGCTCGAGGAAATCTGCCAGGCGATCAACGCCAGTGCCCAGGCCTATCGCCACCAGTGGCAGCCCGGCACGATGCTGGTGTGGGACAACTGGAGAGTCTTGCACAGCGTAACCGGCACCGATCCCAAATACCCGCGCCGCCTGTTCCGCACAACCATCCAGGGCGAT
>JAURNJ010000238.1 GCA_030830245.1 Novosphingobium sp.
GAACGGCAGAGAGTGTGAGTGCGCGCTTATACGTCGTTGCCGACGTGCGCTCAGAAAGGCAGTATAGCGGCCGTCATGGCGATCTACCATTTCTCGGCCAAGGTCATCAGCCGCGCTAACGGATCGAGCGCGGTTGCGTCGGCCGCCTATCGTTCAGCATCCGAGCTGCACGACGAGCGGCTTGGGCGCGATCATGATTTCTCTAACAAGGCCGGCGTCATCCATTCGGAAGTGCTGCTGCCCGAGGGCGCGCCGGAGCGTTTAAATGATCGCGCGACCTTGTGGAACGAGGTCGAGGCGGGCGAGAAGCGCAAGGACGCGCAACTGGCGCGCGAGGTGGAGTTCTCGATCCCACGCGAGATGAACCAGAAACAGGGCGTCAGCCTCGCCCGCGATTTTGTCGAAAAGCAATTCGTCGAGCGCGGCATGGTCGCGGACCTCAACGTGCATTGGGACATCGGCAAGGACGGAAGTCCCAAGCCGCACGCGCATGTGATGTTGTCGATGCGCGAAGTGGGACCGGAGGGGTTCGGCCAGAAGGTGCGCGAGTGGAACAGTAACGCGCTGCTGAAGGAGTGGCGCGAGGCATGGGAAACCCATGTGAACGAGCGTTTGGCGGCGCTCGATATCGACGCGCGCATCGACCACCGCAGTTTGCGGGATCAGGGCATCGACCTTGAGCCGCAGCACAAGATCGGGCCGGCGGCATCACGCATGCCCGCACAGGGGCTAGAGGCCGAGCGGGTCGAGGACCATGCCCGGATCGCGCGCGAGAACGGCGAGAAGATCATCGCCAAGCCTGAAATCGCGCTGGACGCGATCACGCGCCAGCAGGCGACGTTCACGCGGCGCGACCTGGCGCAGTTCGCGTTCCGGCACAGCGACGGCAAGGATCAGTTCGACCAAGTGATGAGCGCGGTGCGGTCCAGCCCCGAGCTGGTGGCGCTGGGCAAGGATGGGCGCGGCGAGGACCGCTTTACCTCCCGCGACATGATCGACACCGAGCAGCGGTTGGAACGTGCTGGCGACCGGCTTGCCGGCACCGATCGTCATTTCGTTGCCGCCTCTCATGTCTATCGCGCGCTGGAGACGGCGAGCGCCAAGGGGCTTTCCCTCTCGGACGAGCAGCGCGAAGCGTTGGGGCGGATCACCGAACGCGACGGGCTGGCGTCGGTCGTCGGCTATGCCGGCACCGGCAAGTCGGCGATGCTGGGGGTGGCGCGCGAAGCGTGGGAGAGCGCCGGCTACCAGGTGCGAGGCGCGGCGCTGTCGGGGATCGCGGCGGAAAGCCTAGAGGGCGGATCGGGCATCGCCTCGCGCACGATCGCCAGTCTCGAATATCAGTGGGACCAGGGCCGCGAGCAGCTTGGTCCGCGCGATGTGCTGGTGATCGACGAGGCCGGCATGATCGGCACGCGGCAGATGGAGCGGGTGCTGTCGGCGGCCGAACGCGGGGGCGCGAAGGTTGTGCTGGTCGGCGATCCCGAGCAGTTGCAGGCGATTGAGGCCGGGGCGGCGTTCCGCGCGCTGGCCGAGCGCCACGGCGCGGCCGAGATCAGCGAGGTTCGCCGACAGCATGAGGACTGGCAGCGCGACGCAACCAGGGCGCTGGCGACCGGCAGGACTGCGCAAGCGGTCCATGCCTATGAGGCGCATGGCATGGTGCAGGCGGCGGACACGCGCGAGGCTGCGCGGGCCGAGCTGGTGGACCAATGGGATGCACAGCGCAACGTCGATCCGGACAAGACCCGGATCATCCTCACCCACACCAATGCGGAGGTGCGTGATTTGAACCTGGCCGCGCGCGAACGGCTGCGCGACGCGGGCGAGCTGGGCGAGGACGTGCGCGTGGCGGCCGAGCGGGGCGCGCGCGAGTTCGCCAGCGGCGACCGCATCATGTTCCTCAAGAACGAGCGCGGCCTGGGCGTGAAGAACGGTTCGCTGGGCAAGGTCGAGCGGGTGTCGCCTGACAGCATGGCGGTGCGTCTAGATGACGGCCGACAGGTGGCGTTCGACCTCAAGGACTATGCCCATGTCGATCATGGCTATGCCGCGACGATCCACAAATCGCAGGGCGTGACGGTCGATCGGGCGCATGTGCTGGCGACGCCAGGGATGGACCGCCATTCGGCCTATGTGGCGCTGTCGCGGCACCGGGACGGGGTGCAGCTCCATTACGGCCGCGATGACTTCGCCGACACCGGCAAGCTTGTCCGCACGCTGGGGCGCGAGCGGGTGAAAGATATGGCGTCGGATTATCCCCGCGACCCGGCGCAGGACGTTCGTGCTTTTGGCGACCGGCGCGGCATCGAGGCTGAAACGGTGATCCCGAAAGCACGAGACCGGGCCGATGATGTCGGTGCGGAGATATCTTCTGCAGAGCGAGGACCTCCGGCAGCGCCGGAGCGGACAGCCGCGGCCGAGCCAGCGCCGCAGCGGGGTATATTCGACGGGTTCAGGCCGCAGCCGATCGAGCGCGGGGCCGATCCGGAGCAGAGCAGCCCTGCGCCGAAACGCGGCATGTTCGATGGGTTGAAGCTGTCGGCGGGACGCACTTCGCCGGAAATGCCTGTCCCGGTACGCGCCGATCGCGGCGAGGACCGCGATTACAACCGTGCTGTCGAGCGGGCATCGCGTTCGGCCGAGGCGGTGTTGCAGGCACGGGCATCGGGCGGCGTCGTGCTCGAGCACCAGAAGGTCGCGCTAGAGCGCGCGACCCAGGCGCTCGATCAGATCAGGCCGGGAGCCTCACGCGATTTATCATCGGCGACGCAGCGTGATCCCGCCTTGTTGCGCGATGCGGCGGCGGGGCGCAGCGGTCCGATGATCGAGGCGATGGCGCAGGAGGCCCGCGTGCGAACCGATCCCAATCTGCGCGCCGATCGGTTCGTGGAGCGCTGGCAGGGCCTCCAGCAGCAGCGCAGCGCCGCAGAGCAGGGCGGCGACCGGGCGGGCGCGGCGCGTGCCGCCACGGCGCTGGAGGGACTGGCGAAGGGGCTGGAGCGCGATCCGCAGGTGGAATCGCAGCTTCGAAACCGCCGTCCCGAGCTTGGCCTGGAGAGAGACATCGGACGCGATCTCGCCCGCGAGCTAGCGCAGACGCTCGAACGCGGCCGTGACCATGGGATGAGCCGATAGGGGAAATATGATGGAGCCAGACGGTTATCGCGAAACAAACGGCCCCGGCGATGATCCCGCCGAAGCGTTCGAGCGGCTGCGCGGTGAGGTGTCGCTGCTCCGTCATGCGATCGGTGCGCTGACGACCGCGCGCGAGAATGTCGAGATTCCCGATTATGAGCCGACATTGGCGCGCACTGAAAAGGTGATGGCCGCGCTGGTGCAGCAGATCGAAAGCATGCGTAAAAGCCCGGCCTTCACGCTGACCCCGGAGCAGATGTCGCGGGAAATCGTGTCATCCGCGCTTCACGCCCGCCGTGAGGATCAGCGGCTGATTACCGAAGCTCGCACGGGCCTCGACCAGGCGGTGCGCGATATCGGCAACCGGGTCGCCTCGGCGCGCCGGGGTGATGAGCAAAATCGCTGGCTGTATATCGTTGGCGGCGGTGGTCTGATGCTGGGGCTGTTGCTCTACGCGGCGCTTGCCGGCCCGATCGCGCGATCGACCCCCGATAGCTGGCAATGGCCCGAGCGCATGGCGGCGCGCACGCTGGACATGGAGATGTGGGAAGGTGGGCAGCACATGATGGCGACCGCCTCACCGGCTGCCTTCAGCGCAATCGCTACCGGGAACAAGATCGTAACCGCCAACAGGGACGCGCTGGGGGCGTGTCAGCGAAGGGCGGCGAAGGCGAAGAAGGCGGTGCGTTGCACGATCGATGTGAGGGTAGCCGAGTAGGCGGGAGGTTTCTGCCGAAATGGACCGAACGACTTTGGACCCGAGGACTGGCGAAAGATCAAGTTAAGCGATCAGAACAGCCCCTCCTCTTCTTTGTAACTGTCGCCTGCGAGGATAGTGTCAAAGATGCCTTGAAGGAAATCGCTGATAATCGACGCTTGTCGATCGTCGCGGCCTGGGCACAGATCGAAAACCCCGACGCTCGGAAACTTATGTTCGGGCGCACCGGAGAACGCCGATGGGTGCCGGACAAAGAGATTCTGCTTTGGCCCTCCCATGCGCGTCTCTTCGCCGTTTCCGGGGAATAGGACGTAGGCACCCCGGCTGCTTAGAATTCCGTCGCGATATGTGTGCATTTTGAACAGATCGTCGCGCTTGTGGAGGCGCGCGATTTCCCGATCATATTCGGTGTCATCGTTGGCCTCTTCCGAGGTTTCGAGCGTGTCCTTTGTGGCGAACAGCGCCTCGGCTTCGGCCATCTCCATGCGGTATTTGGCATCGAAATGTAGCCAATGGCGGCGTTTTACGCCGCCCTCATTGAGGGTCAGCAGCAGGCTATAGTCGGGATCGAAAAAGGCCGAATAGCTGCCATCCCATGTCGCAAGAGCCTTGTTCGGTCGCTTAAACCGCCGGTTATAGAACAAGCAGACGTCCAGGGAGCGATCGCCAACCGCGTTGTAGTGAAAGCTGACCCTGCTCCGGTGGCCCTTCTCCAGGCGCACCTGGAGACTATCGGCCGACACCATGAGGAAGGACGCATTTGCCGCCAGCTCCGCTTGGCATAGTCCTCGCAGGACGCGGCGAAGCACGAAGAAGCACCAGTATTCGTAAATCTCGTGCACGGGACGGACGTCGCCGAGGAAGCCGTCAGCTAACGAATTGCCCCTCTCCCACGAGAGTTGCAGGCCGAGACGAAGCCCAAGGTCAAATTGCAGCACCTCGCGATAACCGCGCCGCTTTTGGAGAATTTGAGAATTTGATGGGAAAAGCCTGAGGTGGCCGACGCCCGACCAAACCCGTTGCCCGAGTAGTTCGTTAATCTGCTCAGACCAGCCTTGGGCTTCGCGAACGGCGGCTGGTTTCCGACGTTCTTCGAGCTTGGAGATCAACCTTTCAACGAGGAATCCGCATTGTTCGAGAAAAGCTTTCACATAGCGATTTTCTGGCGTGTCGACGGTTTCGGTGTGTTCGGCAAAGCTCAGCTCGCGCGGTGTGTGCCCCCTGAACAACCGGGCTAGCGGACCGCCGCGCTCCAGGGTCGAAAAGTCCAGGTTCTCGATAACGCTATCGACTTCCGGCTCTACAATCGCGCCGATTGCGTCAGTCTGGGATTGTTCAACAAGGCGACTGTGAAAGGCAGAAAGTACCTCTTCAACAGCGGCCGGAAGATTCTGCGGGTTCATCATGTGCCGAAGCTGAAACAGCAAACCGGCGTCGTTTTCCGCGTCTACATCGGACCTTTCAAACTCCAGGCTGACCGGACTATCGTACTGTAAGAGCAGTTCGGCTAGCTCGTTTGCTACCTCGGTTAGGAGGGTTTGAAATTCGTCCAAGTAGTTGATTTTACGGCACACGACTTCCGCCAGAAGGGGCGTGCTAAACCCCGTTTGCAGGTCGATGATGCCAGCATGATTTTTGAGACGAAGCACCCCGGAGACGATCACGCTGCCCGTGGCCGTCTCCCGCCAGCGGCGTGCCGGGTCCGGCCGGAAGACGGTGGCGAGCCGATCAGCGAAAGGCCAGGCGCGGCGGCCGACTGCCAGGTTTTCCGCTTCTGTCTTGGAGATCGGCAGGGTGATGTCGATGTAATATTCGGTGTTCTCGCGAAGCTGGAACCGCTCGAACAGCACCGGGGCATCGTCTCGAACGCAGATCGCGGGCACCCCGTTCGAGGTCGCAGCGTCAGGGTCAGCCTCATGTTCGACGAACGTCAGCAGCGGCTCAGAGGCGACCAGGGCGCCGGGCACCCCCTTGCCCTTCGCCCACTCAATTTCGATCTGTCGATCGGCGTCCCAGGCGTATCGGACGCGGTGCAGGGCGACCGGCATCATCTAGCTAACCGACGACACATATCCCGTCGCCGAGAGCTTGCCGTGCATAGCTTCCAGCTTCCGCTTCGATAGATCGAGGGCCTTATTTCCGGGGAGCGCCAAAGCGTCAGCCGGTAGGATTTCAACCGTCTTGCCCAAGGCTAGGGCATAGCGGACAGCCGGATTCGTGGTGGCGTCGCCGCCACCCATGAAGGCAGCGGTTGCCTTCAGACTGTCACCGAGGAGCCGTTTGCTGCCGTGGATCTTAGGCAGGATCTTTTGCAGCACGGCCTTGTCGAGCGCGCC
>JAURNJ010000239.1 GCA_030830245.1 Novosphingobium sp.
CCAGCTGATGATGGGAGCAACTGCCATGGCGCGCGCTTAGGGGCTGGGGATGGCAATTGACAAGCATCGTGGCTTGATGACGAGGCAGATTTCCAACATTCACTGCTTGTTCAGTCCCTTCCCGGTACCCCGTGTTCCACCATGAAACGTGATCTTGCCTCGATCCTGCTGGTGCTGCCCGTGCTGTTCGCAGCCACCGCAATCCCTGCGCCTGCCGAACCGGCCAACGAGCAGGGGCAGGTTCGCGAGCAGCGCAAGACCGGTTCGGTGCGCTCGCTTCGCCAGATCGAGCAGTTGATCCTGCCGCAGATGAAGGGCAAGCAATATCTCGGGCCGGAATACGATCCGATTGCAATGGTATACCGTCTCAAATTCATCGAGAACGGGAAGGTGGAATTTGTCGATGTCGACGCCCGCAGTGCCAAGATCCTCAAGCATTCGCGTTGAGGACAAGGGAGGCCGGTTTGCTTGACGCGAAGCACATTTCAGACCATTTCGATAATGGTTCACACGGGGAGACTTGGACATTGCGCATCCTGATCGTCGAGGATGAGCCCACGCTCGGCAACCAGCTCAAGGCGACGCTGGAATCGCACGGCTATGCCGTCGATCTGTCGCGCGACGGCGAGGACGGCCATTTCATGGGGTCGACCGAGGATTACGACGCCGTCATCCTCGACCTTGGCCTGCCCGAGATCGACGGGCTTTCGGTGCTGGGGATGTGGCGCAAAGAAGGTCGCCAGTTTCCCGTGCTGGTGCTGACCGCGCGGGACAGCTGGTCCGACAAGGTTGCCGGTCTCGATGCCGGGGCGGACGATTATCTCGCCAAGCCCTTCCAGACCGAGGAACTGATCGCCCGCATGCGCGCTCTCATCCGCCGCGCGTCCGGCAATACGTCGTCCGAACTGACTGCCGGGGGGGTGAGGCTGGATACGCGATCAGGCCGCGTGACTTTGGATGGCGAGCCGGTCAAGCTCACCGCGCAAGAGTACAAGCTGCTCTCCTACCTGTTGCACCACAAGGGCAAGGTCATCAGCCGCACCGAGCTGATCGAACACATTTACGATCAGGATTTCGACCGCGATTCCAACACGATCGAAGTCTTTGTTACGCGCATTCGCAAGAAACTCGGCGCCGATGTGATCACGACGATCCGTGGACTTGGCTACAGCCTCGACGATCCCGCCGACGCGCCTCGCGGCTGAGCCGGAAACAGCGGGCGATGCGCCGGTCGGTTCCGGCCCGCCTGTGGTGTCCGCAGGGGTGAGCGAGGCGACGGCGGTCGAGGGCAAGGCGGCTCCGGAAAAGCCCCAGCACACTGGTTCGCTGGCGCAGCGCATGATGCTGATCGCGTCGGCGTGGATCATCGTGCTGCTGCTGCTGGGCGGTCTGGCGCTCGATCGCACGCTGGCGAGCCTTGTCACGCGCAGCTTCGACGATCAGCTCGGCTATATGCTGACTGGCATGATCGGCTCGGCGGAGATTGGACCGGACGGCGAGGTGTTCTTCAATCGACCGCTGGGCGACCAGCGTTTCCTCGAACCCAACAGCGGTCTTTACTGGCAGATAACCGGCAAGGGGCACGAGGATTTCCCCTCGCGCTCGCTTTGGGATCGCACCCTCAAGACGCGAAGCGATCATTTCGATGCCCAGCCTCATGTCTATGACAGTGACCAGTTTCCCGGCGAGCCGCTGCGCGTTTCCGAGCGGTCGATCATCCTGCCGGGCAGCGATACGCAGTGGCGCTTCGTCGTTGCCGGCAGCCGCAAGGACCTTGACGAGCAGATTTCACAGACCCGCTCGATCCTGACCTACAGCTTCGTCATTCTGGGCATCGGGCTGCTGCTGATGGCCGGATTGCAGACCTGGTATGGCCTCTATCCGCTGCGCCATGTCCGGCGCGGGCTTGCGACCATGCGTGCGACCGGGGCTAGCAATCTGGCCGAACCGCTGCCGATGGAGGTGCAGCCGCTGGTAGATGAACTCAATGCCTTGCTCGAACATACCGATCGGCAGGCGGAAGAAGCGCGCACCCACGCGGGCAATCTTGCCCATGCGCTCAAGACGCCTCTTACCGTGGTAATGAACGCGGCGACGGCTCAAGCGCCTGATCTTGCCGATACCGTGATCCGTGAGGCGGCAGTGATGCGCCGCCAGGTCGATCACCATCTCGCGCGGGCCCGCGCTGTTGGCAGGCGCTCTGCGGGCATGGCGCGGGCCAACCCTTACACCAACGCCGAAGCGGTGTTGCGCGCTGTCGAGCGGCTTTACGAAGATGTCCGGCTGGACCTTGCGGGAGAGCGCGATTCAACGGTTGCACTGGAGCGGCAGGACCTCGACGAGATCATCGGAAACCTGATGGAGAACGCGGCCAAGTATGGCGGCGGCTCCGTATTCGTCACGGTCGATGTCGATCCTGACAATACAGATTGGTGTGAAGTGTGGATCGAGGACGACGGGCCGGGCATCCCCGAGACTGAACGCGTCCGCATTTTCGATCGCGGCGCGCGCCTCGATACCGAAAAGCCGGGGACCGGGCTTGGCCTTGCCATCGTGCGCGACGTGGTGCGCATCTATGGCGGCGAGGTTGAGCTTGACGAGAGCGAGGACCTTGGCGGCCTGCTGGTGAAGCTAATGCTGCCGAGAGCGTAGGGCGCCGGTGGGCGGCTGGCGGTCTACTTGCCGTTCTGCGCCTGTTCGTGATGGCGGATCACTTCCTCGATCACGAAACGGATGAACTTCTCGCCAAAGTCGGGATCGAGCTGCGCCTCGCTCGCCAGTGCTCGCAACCGCGCGATCTGGCGCTCTTCGCGAGCCGGGTCGCTCGGTGGCAGCTGCTTGTCGGCCTTGTAGGCCCCAACCGCCTTGGTGATGCGAAACCGCTCGGCCAGCATGTGAATCAGGGCTGCATCGATGTTGTCGATGCTGGAACGGAATCCGGCTAGCACCGGGTCGGAGGCGGGGGCTTGCTCTGTCATCGTGCGCAAGCGGCTAGCAGAGCCTTGGCTGCCTTGCCAACGCCCAATTGCCCGAACATGCATCGCGACCATCCACCTTTCCGCTTGCCAAGCGAGGGTTAACGCGCAATGCGCCCGGACGATGAGCGCCGAAATCGTGCAATTTCGCCCCGGAGCGAGCGAACCGTTGCTGAAACCCATGCTGGCGCTGACGGCGCCCGGCATGAACTCGGTCAACGCCGTGATTCTCGAACGCATGCAGAGCGAGATCCCGCTGATCCCGGCGCTCGCGGGCCACCTGATCTCGGGCGGGGGCAAGCGCATGCGCCCGATGCTGACCATCGCGGGTGCGGCGCTGTGCGGATATCAGGGAACGCGCCACCACAAGCTCGCGGCAGCTGTCGAATTCATCCATACAGCGACCCTGCTGCATGACGACGTGGTCGATGGTTCGGACCTGCGGCGCGGCAAGGCCAGCGCCAATATCGTGTTCGGCAATCCGGCGACGGTGCTGGTCGGCGATTTCCTGTTCAGCCGGGCCTTCGAGCTGATGGTCGAGGATGGCTCGCTGCGCGTGCTCAAGATCCTGTCCAGCGCGTCGGCCATCATCGCCGAGGGCGAAGTAGACCAGCTGACGGCGCAGCGCCATATCGAGACCAGCGAGGAACGCTATCTCTCGATCATTGGCGCCAAGACCGCTGCATTGTTCGCTGCCGCGTGCCGCATTCCTGCCGTGCTGGCCGAATGCTCCGAGGCGGAAGAGCGTGCGCTTGAGGACTATGGCCGCAACCTGGGCATCGCCTTCCAGCTGGTCGACGATGCGATCGATTACGATTCGGAAGCCGCGGCGATGGGCAAGACGCGCGGAGACGATTTCCGTGAAGGCAAGATGACCTTACCGGTGATCCTCGCCTATGCGCGCGGCGACGATTCGGAGCGCACCTTCTGGCGTGACGCCATC
>JAURNJ010000029.1 GCA_030830245.1 Novosphingobium sp.
CCGTCGACCACGAGGGTCTGCCCGGTGATGTAGGACGAGAGGTCCGAAATCAGGAACAGCAGGGCCGAAGCTATGTCCGAGGGTTGCCCGAGCCGTCGCAGCGGAATGGAACGCACGGCTTTTTCCAACGATTCTTCGGTGCGCGAGGCGGAAATGCGCGGGGTCATGATGAGGCCGGGCGCGACTGCGTTGACCCTGATCCTGTGGCGGGCAAACTCCCAACCGGCCGACCTTACCAGCGAGGTGAGGCCGGCCTTGGCCGCGCCGTAACCCGCATGACCCGGAGCACCGCCGAGTCCAGACACCGAGGCCACGAAGGCCATCGCCCCGCCGCCGGTCTCCGCCATCAGGCGTCCGCCTTCGCGCATCGCAAGGAAGGCCTGCCGCAAGGTCACCTCGTGCTGATAGTCCCAGTCTTCGTCCGACAACTTCATGATCGGCACGTAGCGCGGCATGCCGACAACATCGATCAGCGCGTCGATCTTGCCAAGCGCCTTGGCTGCTTGCCCAAGGGCTTCGTGCAGGCTTTCGGTGTCGGTGACGTCGCCGAGATGGGCTGATCCGCCCAGTTCGCTGGCGACGGCCTGCGCGCGTTCCTCATCGATGTCGATGCACGCGACTCTTGCACCAAGCGCGGCGGCCGCATGTGCGGTCTGCCGTCCGATGCCCTGTCCTGCGCCAAGGACAACCACGCCGCGGCCTTCGAGGCTGAGCATGTCCGCATAGCGCGGCACAGGGCTGGTGTCCGTCTGTGTCATCGCCTCCCCCCTTGCTCCCGTGGCGAACGATGCGCTGCGATTGCGTGAAATGGCAAGAGGCGATAGCTGTTCTGGGGGCCATCAGGGGGTAAACGACCGTGTATCTCAACGAGATCTACCGCCACGCCCGGGACTATCCCGACACCATGGCGGTCGTTCACAACGGCAATGCCGTTTCATACCGGCAATTCGCCGTGTTCATCGATGCTGTTCGCGCTCACCTCAAGCAATCGCAGCTAACCTCAGCTGGCCTTGTCGTCACCCTGACGAGCAACCTCTACTTCGACTGGGTGTTGCTGCTTGCCCTGCGCTCGCTTGGCTACGACACGGTGTCCGCAACCAATTGGCAAGTGGTGGAAAACCTCAAACTGCGGGATTTGCGGGCCATGGTTTGCTTCGCAGTGCAGGAGCACTCGCTCGGCGAAGTTGCCCTGAAACGTCCGGACCTGCCGGTGGTGACGATCCCCTTGCCGCTGCATTCAAAGCTTGCGGCGGGTGAATCGCCTGAACTCATCCACGGCGGCAGGTTCGGCGACCATATCCTGTTCAGTTCTGGAACCACCGGCGGTTTCAAGAAGTTGCGCTACGACGGTGCAGTGATCGAGCGCTGCATGTCCGATCCCCTCTCGGGCCCTACAGCGCGGCTCATGCGCAGGGAGGATGTCTATCATGCCTCGTCGTTCGGCCCCTGGACAAAGGCTGGCTACATTCACCCGCTGGTCTGTTGGCTTCGCGGCGCGACAGTAGTGTTCGACCAGCGACCGGATTGGATCGCGCATTTTTTCGACCAGCCGATCAGCGTAGCCATGCTGTTGCCTCCGATGATGGAACAGCTTGTCCGAAGCTCTGCAGCCTTGCCTGCGGGCCATCCGAAAATGCGGCTGTTTACAGGCGGCGGCTTCATTGGTGCGGATCTCGTCCGCCGGGTCATTCGCAAGTTCCGCTGCGAATTTTATGTGATGTATGGCAGCACCGAGATGCGTATCGCACTCGAAAGCCTGGTGAGGACCGAGGACGACGTGGTTTGGCTCAGGCCGAACCTAGATGCCGATGTCGATATCTGCGACGAGCACGGCAGATCGCTGAAATTCGGTGAGGAAGGTGCGCTGCGCATCCGCTTTTCGCCGAATTACCCGACCGAATACATGGATGATCCGCAGGCCACGGCGCGGCATTTCCGCGAAGGCTGGTTTTATCCGGGCGATATGGCCGTGCGGCGCGCGGATGGCCGCATCCGCGTTCTCGGACGGGTCGACGACGTGCTGAACATCGGCGGTGCGAAGCTCGCGATCGGGCCGCTGGAAGAGCGGACGCGCAAACTGCTGGGTGTCGATCAGCTTTGCCTGTTCATCCAGCAGGCTGCCGATGGCCGCGAAATGCTGATTGTCGCCATCGAAGGCGACCGGCTACCCGACCGCCACCAGCTCGATAAGGTGCGTAGGGAGTTCGCTCAGGTCTCCTCGGTCAATTTTCAGCCAATCTGGAAATTTCCGCGCAGAAACAATGGAATGATGAAGGTCGATCGGCGCGAGGTGCTGCGGCTGGCGCAGGGATTGATGGCCAGTTCTTGAGGCCGAGCGATATGGCTGCTTGGCGGGATCATGTCGCAGGCAGGAATTCCGCTCATGCGATCAATCGGTCCTCGCTCTGTTGCGATACATGAAAGCGCGCTTGATGCCTTGGACCACGAGTTGCACTACCGGAGTCGCCAGCCCTAGCGGTGGTGCGCGGCATGGAAGGATCGGTTGAATTGGATTTTTTCCTTGAAGACATGGGCGAGGCCATTCGCGACATAACCCGGCGCTTTGCCGCCGAGCGCGTCGCCCCGCTCGCGGTGGCGATCGACCGGGAGGACCGCTTCCCGCGCGAGCTATGGCAGCCGATGGGCGAACTGGGCCTGCACGGCATAACCGTGGAGGAAGAGTGGGGCGGCCTGGGCCTTGGCTATCTCGCCCACACGGTCGCCGTAGAGGAGATTTCCCGCGCCAGCGCCGCTGTCGGCCTTTCCTATGGCGCGCATTCCAACCTGTGCATCAACCAGATCCGTCGCTGGGGTAGCCCCGAGCAGAAAATGCGATACCTGCCCAAACTCATCTCCGGCGAACATGTCGGTGCGCTGGCCATGTCGGAGACCGGCGCAGGGTCCGATGTCGTCTCGATGAAGCTGAAGGCCGAAGCGCGCGGCGATCGCTTCGTGCTCAACGGGACCAAGTTCTGGATCACCAATGGCCCGGTTGCCGATGTGCTGGTGGTCTATGCCAAGACCCAGCCCGGCGAGGGTTCGCGCGGAATAACCGCCTTCATCATCGAGAGGGACATGGCTGGTTTCAGCATCGGCCAGCGCATCGAAAAGCTGGGCATGCTGGGTTCGCCCACCGGCGAGCTGGTGTTCGAGGATTGCGAGGTGCCTGCCGAAAATGTGCTTGGCCCGGTGAATGGCGGGGTCGGCGTATTGATGAGCGGGCTCGACTATGAACGGGTCGTGCTTTCGGGCGTTCCGCTCGGCCTCATGCAGGCCTGCCTCGATACCGTGCTTCCCTATGTACGGGAACGCGAGCAGTTCGGCCAGGCGATCGGCAGCTTCCAGCTGATCCAGGCCAAGGTTGCCGACATGTATGTCGCTCTGCAATCGGCGCGTGCCTATGTCTATGCCGTGGCGCGGGCTTGCGATGCCGGGATCACAACACGGTTCGATGCGGCGGGTGCAGTGCTGCTGGCGAGCGAGAACGCATTCCGAGCGGCGGGTGAGGCAATCCAGGCGCTCGGCGGCGCAGGCTATACCAGGGACTGGCCGGTGGAGCGATACCTGCGAGACGCCAAGCTCATGGACATCGGCGCAGGTACCAACGAGATCAGGCGCATGCTGATCGGGCGCGAGCTGATCGGGGCAAATGCATGACCGCGCCGGTTCTGACCTCCAGCCTCGACCTTGCCTCGCCCGATGCGCAGGCTCGCGCCGCGCACAACCGAGCGCTCGCAGCAGACCTGCGTGAAAGAGTGGCGAAAGCTGCGCTGGGCGGGCCGGAAAAGCATCGCGAACGCCATGTCGCCCGGGGCAAATTGCTGCCGAGGGAGCGGGTGGAGCGCCTGCTCGATCCCGGCTCGCCGCTGCTTGAACTCAGCCAGCTTGCCGCCAACGGCCTTTATGGCGA
>JAURNJ010000240.1 GCA_030830245.1 Novosphingobium sp.
AACGCATGCGCGACGATGTCGTGCGCGTGTTCCTGCTGCCGCCAAGCCTCGCCGAACTGCGTCGCCGGCTGACCGGCAGGGGCACCGATAGCGCGGACGTGATCGATGCCCGCATGGCCCGCGCCCAGTCCGAGATAAGCCATTGGGACGGCTATGATTATGTCGTCGTCAATGACGATATCGAGGCCTGCTTCGGCAAGGTTCGCCAAATCCTGGAAGCCGAACGCCAGCGCCGCACCCGGCAGACCGGGCTGATCAGTTTCGTCAACGAGCTGATGAAGCCGGAAGGCTAGCCCCTGGAAGCACGCGGCGCTGGGCTCTTGTCCTTGGGACCGGCAGGCGATAGGCGCGAGCGCAGATACGGTCACACTAAGAACTTCATGGAGACGCCCGCAATGTCCGACCTAGAAACCGCGATCGAAGCCGCCTGGGAGGCGCGCGACGGCGTCACGCCGGCCAGCAGCGATGTCCGCGCCGTTGTCGAACAGGCGCTGGAACTGCTCGATTCGGGCAAGGGCCGCGTCGCCGAACCTGACGGGAATGGCGGCTGGACAGTCAACCAGTGGCTCAAGAAGGCAGTGCTGCTCTCGTTCCGGCTGAACGACAATGCGGTGATGGAATACGGCTCGGCCGGCGCCCCCGCTTTCGACAAGGTGCCGCTGAAATTCGCCGGATGGGATGACAGCCGCTTCCGCGAGGCAGGTATCCGCGTCGTTCCCGGCGCCGTGGTGCGCCACAGCGCGCATATTTCCAAGGGCGTCGTGCTGATGCCCAGCTTCGTCAATCTTGGCGCCCATGTCGGCGAAAGCACCATGGTCGATACCTGGGCGACAGTCGGCTCCTGCGCGCAGATCGGCGCCAACTGCCACATTTCGGGCGGCGCGGGGATCGGCGGCGTGCTCGAACCGCTTCAGGCCAACCCGGTCGTGATCGAGGACAACTGCTTTGTCGGCGCGCGCGCCGAGGTGGCGGAAGGCGTGATCGTCGGCACCGGCTCGGTCCTGTCGATGGGCGTGTTCATCGGCGCTTCGACCAAGATCGTCGACCGCGCCACTGGCGAGGTCCACGTGAGTCGCGTCCCTCCCTACAGCGTCGTGGTGCCCGGCAACCTGCCCGGCAAGCCGCTGCCCGACGGAACCCCCGGCCCCTCGCTCTACTGCGCGGTGATCGTGAAGACTGTCGATGCGCAGACCCGATCCAAGACCGGGATCAACGAATTGCTGCGCGATTGAACCGAGGCTGCTTCTCCTGTATGCTGTGACGCATAACAGGCGAGGCGCAGGCTCGCTTTCTCGCGATCTTGAACCCACGCATTCTGCGTCGCCTCGCAAGCGATGGAGAGTGCCTGATGCAACGGATTGGCGACGAAACCCACATTACCTCGACCGAGGCGAGCGGCGGCGTAAAGAACCACGGCGTGCGCTATGTCCTGCTGTTCGGCTTGCTGATCGCGATCGGCCTGCTTTCGGCGACCTGGATCACCGGAGCCTTGTCGAGTGGCAGCGACGAGATCGAAAAGCCCTACCGGATACAAGGCGTGGCGGCTGAAACCGGCTGAGGTTTCAGTCCACCAAGGCTGGTAAAGGAGCCTCCAGTGGCGCCTCGCCCTTGAGCGAGGCTGCCTGTCGTTCGGCCGCGCGCATCACCCGCATCATGTTGCGGCTGGCGATCTTTTCGAGGTCTGCCTGGCTGTAGCCACGCCGCGCCAATTCGGTGAACAGCAGGGGATAGCCGGAAACGTCCTCCATCCCGACCGGGCCTGTCTCCATCCCGTCGTAGTCGCCGCCGATGCCGATGTGGTCGATTCCGGCCACCTTGCGGATATGATCGATATGGTCTGCCATCTGCGCGACGGTAGCGAGCGGTTCGGGGTTGGCCCTGATCCAGGCATCGACCAGCACCTTCGCCGCGGTCGGATCGCCCGGCTGCAGCGCCTTTGCCCGCGCGCTCTCAGCATCGAAGGCCGCACCCCAAAGCTGGCGCTCGCGGCTGAGGTGCCCCGGATAGCCGATCACCATGACGATCCCGCCATTTTTCGGCAGGCGAGCCAGCACCGCATCGGACACGTTGCGCGGATGATCGACCACGCCCCTCGCGCCCGAATGGCTGAAAATCACCGGCGCCTTTGCCTCGTCGAGCGTGTCCATCTGGGTCGCTTCGCTGGTGTGGCTGAGATCGACCAGCATGCCCAGCCGGTTCATTTCGCGCACGACCTTGCGGCCGAAATCGGAGAGGCCATCGTTCTTCGGCGCTTCGTTCGAGCTGTCCGCCCAGCCCACGTTGCGGTAATGCGTAAGCGTCATGTAGCGAACGCCAAGCGCGTGCATCTGGCGCAAAACGCCAAGGCTCGAACCGATCTGGTGCCCACCCTCGATGCCCATCAGCGAGGCGATCCGCCCCTCGCGCATCGCCCGTTCGACATCGCGCGAGGTCAGCGCAAGCGCCATGTCGCCGGGATATTTCGCTATCAATCTTCTGGTTACGTCAATCTGTTCGAGCGTTGCCTGAACCGCCTGCGGCTCCTTGAGCGAGGCCACGACATAGACCGACCAGAACTGCGCGCCGACCTTGCCCTTGCGCAACCGGACCAAGTCGGTGTGCATGGTCCGCCCCTGCCAGGTGTCCTCGTTCGCGTCGCCGCCGGTCTTGCTGGTATCGCGGAACTCGAAGTGATCGATCACGTTGCCAAACCGGCCGCGTAGCTGGATCGGCACGTCGTTGTGTCCGTCCCAGACGGGCGCGGCGCGCAGTGCGGCTTGCGCCACCTGCTCCGGCGTGCGGGCATGGGCCGGGGCGGCCAATGCAACGGTCAGGCAGGCAGCCAGTATGGAGCGAGAAAGCAGCATGGCGGCATCTATCGCCCGCCGCATTGTGTGAGACAAGCGGGAATGCGCTGACGAGTTACGCTTCGCCTAGCATCGCCAGCGCCGCCTTTAGCTCTGCGGGATAGCGGTTTGCCACCACGGACCGCAGCATCCTCGCGCCCGCCGCGCCAGACCTGTCGGCAACGCCAAGCACATAACGGCTGCGCTGGGCATAAATCGCCTCGATCAGCGCACGGTCGTAGGCTGTAGCATTGTCGCGCGCGAAATCGGCGTCCGCCTGCGATACCGCGCCGATCATGATGCGCGCTGCCCTGCCATGCTGGACCGCGACCGACCATGTCGCATCGCGCACTGTCTGATGGCGACTGTCGAGATCGAGCCCCGTCGCGTCGAGGACAGCTGCCACCGTAGGGCGATAATGGGTGCGTTCGATGAAGGCATGCTGAGCCGCTGCGAACGCATCGGGTTCGCGCTCCGCCACTTCGCGCCAGACCTTCGAGAAGGTCGCGCTGCCCGGCGTCGCCTTGCCGAACATGCCCGCCCACGGCCTGCCTTCGCTTTGCAGGAAACGAGCCGCCGTGCCGGTCTTCGAGGCGAGCTGGTAAATGCCGTAGGATACGCCTCCCGGATCGCCGTGACCGCCGGAAACAACGCCCGGCCCCCGCCCGCCGCTCTCGAACTGTTCCGACAGGCTGCCAAGGCGCGTGCCACGCTCCTCCCCACTTGCACCAAGCGCGCTGTCGATTGCCCGATCCAGCGCATCGACTTCGTCCTAGGTGAAGGCCCGGCCCAGCAGGCCGCGCACGGCATCGAAAATCGGTTTGCGGTTCAATGCGACGATGTTCATGATACGTTCCCTTCGCGGAACGGGCCATGACATGACGGCAGGTTTGTAGGACAGCGAAATCCGAGGGTTTGCGCGGATTCGGACACCGGCAATCCGGCATCCTTTCCTGAGCCGCGCCCCGCGTACACGGGTAACTACGTAAGATCGTTGTTATCTATTGAAAATCCACATCTCTCATAGGGGCCGTGCCAGTTGAACTTCACCTTTATCAAAGGTTTCCTGATGTTGAAGCGTATCGCGGTTTCCCAGGTCGATCTCGGGATGTTCATTCACAAACTCGAGGCAAGGTGGTTCGATCATCCGTTCTGGAAATCACGCTTTTTGCTCGAAGATCCGGAGAATCTGCGTGATCTGAAAAAGAGCGGAATTGCCAGCGTCGTCATCGACACGTCCAAGGGGAAGGACATTGCCCCCCAGCCGGCAGTTCGCAAGGCGACAATCGCCGGAGCGCCAATTCAGAAGCGACCTGCTGTCGTTGCCAGTCGTCCAACTTCGCGCATCGCTGCCTTGAAGTCGCGGCAATCGATTGACCTCAAATCGACTCGCGCTGCTCCGATCGGACAGGAGCTCAAACCGGCCCAGCAGGTCATGGCCAATGCCCAGCGGGGCCTTGAAAAAGTGCTTGTCGATGCCCGGCTTGGCAAAGCGGTAAAGCTGAAGGCCGTCGTACCGATCGTGCAGGAAATATATGCCTCAGTGCAGCGCAATCCTCATGCCTTCAGCGGGTTGATGCGGTGCAAGCTCAACAATGAGTTCGTGTACCGGCACAGCCTTGCTGTCAGCGCCCTGATGATTTCGCTTGCCCGCAAGATGCGGCTCAATGCTGCCGACACCCGCGAGGCAGGACTTGCGGGACTGTTTATCGATATCGGAACCAATTACCTCCCCGTCGAAATCATGCCCCAGAACGGCGACTCCCGGAACACCGAACCGGCGCTATGGCAGCAGCATGTGATGTTGGGCCACAACGCACTCGTCTCGGCAGGCGGGATTCCGCAGTCGGTTCTCGATGCCTGCCTGCAGCATCATGAGCGGATCGACGGGGCCGGTTTCCCTGCGCACCTTTCAG
>JAURNJ010000241.1 GCA_030830245.1 Novosphingobium sp.
CGACACGTCGGACACGACGTCGGGCAATTGCAGCACTTCGGGGCGCAGCGTCTGCTGGCGGGAGAATGCAAGCAACTGGCGCGTCAGCGAGGCGGCGCGGTTCGAATTAGCGCGAATCTGCTGGATGTCGTCGTAATCCGAATCGCCGGGCGTGTGGCGCATCAGCATGAGATCGCAGGTGCCCAGGATCGCGGTGAGCACATTGTTGAAATCGTGCGCGACCCCGCCCGCGAGCTGGCCGACTGCCTGCATCTTCGTTGCCTGCGCGACCTGTCGCTTCAGCCGCGTCTCCTCGCTCGAATCGGTCAGGCCCAGCAGCACGGCCGCCTCTCCGAGCCCGCGCACTCCGGCGAGGCTCAGCGAGACTGGCTCGTCAGGCTGTGCAGCCAAACGTATGGCAATATCGCCCGATGCGGCAGGCCCCTGTCCGAAGCGGCGGATCGCGTCGGAAACCGCCGACTTGTCGTCGCGAGCGACGAGGTCGGTGGGATAGCGTGGCGGCGCCTCTCCCTCGCGCCCCGCAGCGCGCATGAAGGCGGCATTGGCGAACAGCAAGCGCCCGTCGCGGTCGGCCATGGCGAGGCCGAGCGGTAACTGGCCAAGCAGCGCCTCGAGATGAGGCACGGCCGCGCTCGGCTCGCTGGTGCTGCCGCCAACACCGATCCCGGCCTCGACCAGGAACATCAGAATCGGCGCCGTATCCGGATCGGGATTGATTGCATCGGGATCGACCAGTGGCACCTGGTATAGCGTGAGCGGATGCCCGTTCGGCCCTTCGCGCGCCCAGCTCAGGCGATCGTCGCTGTCCTGGCGAAGCAGCGAGACGAAGTCGTGACCGATCAGATCAACCGAGCGATCGCCGCTGGCAGACAGGGCAAAGCCCTCGCTTGCACCGCGGATCGTGCCGTCGGAATTCACCAGAGCCACGGCGATGCCTGCGCGCGCCAGTGTCTGCCCGCCTTTTCCGAAAAGCCGGGTGACCAGATCTTCCACCGGGTCGATCGTCTCGATAGGCTCGAATCGCCAAACCTGATGGTCTTCACCGCGCCCTGCCCGCGCCACGGTTCCGCGCCAGCGAGCGGCCCCGGCTTCTCCCGATTCGATGAGGTCGATCCGGGCCTCGCCGTCGCGCCAGGCTCCGCGCGCGGCACGTTCTAGCCGCTCCACCGAAGGAGCGTCGGCCTCGATCTGTGCAGGCGCGTGTTCCTCGCCGAACCATTCGCTGTAACGCGCATTGGCGCAGACGAGCCGCCCCGCACGATCGGTGATGGCGACGGCGACGCCGCGCTGCTCGATGGCGGCAATGGTCACCGACCAGTCGGGCAATGTCGTCAGCGTCTCGACCGGTCCGGCACGGCGGCGCGATACCACGAGCGCGACCGCACCCAAAAAGGCGAGTCCGGCAGCGAAGGCAGCTGTCGCCAGCACGTCGCGCGAGGCGAACCATACGGCGGTAACACTGATAGCCAGGGCAACCGCCACCAGCACCCAGTCACTGGCGCGGGAGATATCCGGCGTCTGCGCCAGGGGATCGGGTGCGATACCGGCAGCACCCGTCACAGCGCTTCGCCCTCGCGAAGCATGATGCGCCGCTGCTTGGCGCGCAGCTTCCTGCCCACCCAATAGCGCCACAGCCAGCCGGAAACGAGGTATCCCACCGATGCAGCAATGGTCGAGACGATGAACAGGCCGGCAAGCAGCGCCGGCGCCGCATCCGAAAGCAGCCAGTAAGCCCATTCGCGCAGGCCTGCTCCGCGCTGGTAGAGCGCATTGAGCGTCTCGAGGTCGGCATGATAACCGATGGAGTTCCCAACATAGATCGACCCCGCCAGGATGAAGGGGGTCGTTGCCGGATTGGACAGGAAGGTAAGCGCTGCGGCGAGCGGAATGTTCGCCCGGCACGGCACGCACAACAGCGCCGCACCGACAATCTGCACCCCGGGGACAAGCGCGAAGATGCCAACGAGGAGGCCTATCGCCACGCCGCGCGGCACCGAGCGACGGGTAAACCGCCACAGCTCGGACCGCTGCGCGAAGGGACGCACAAGTCGGTTGCCCTCAAGCTGTTCGCGGGTGGGCGCGGCCCTGTGCAACCAGGCGGCAAAGCGGGATCCGAGGCTGCTCATCCGTGTTCCCGCATAACCCGTGCCTTGTCGCGCTTCCAGTCGCGATCCTTCACTGTCTGGCGTTTGTCGGCGACATTCTTGCCGCGCGCCAGCGCCAGTTCGACCTTGGCCCGCCCTCGGCTGTTGAAATAGATCGAAAGCGGCACCAGCGTCATGCCCTTGCGCTCAACCGAGCCTTGCAAGCGGGCAATCTCGCGTTCGTGCATCAGGAGCTTGCGCGGGCGCTTGGGCTCGTGATTGAAACGGTTGCCATGGCTGAATTCGGGCACGTTGGAATTGACCAGCCAGACCTCGCCATTGCGGACCTCGGCATAGGATTCGGCGATCGACCCCTCGCCGAATCGCAGGCTCTTCACCTCGGTGCCGGTAAGCGCGATGCCTGCCTCGAACGTTTCGTCGATATGATAATCGAACCGCGCGCGCCGGTTTTCGGCGACGGTCTTGAACTTGTCGAAGGTCTTGGTCTGCGGGCGCGCCATGGTGGAAGCGCATGTAGTGATGCCAGCGCCAAAAGGAAACGCCAACTATCTCACCGCGTCAGCCTTGTCGCGGGCGGGGCGGTGCAATCCGCAACGCGAGGGTCAGCGGCAAGGTCATCAAGGCAAGTGCGACCAGCCACATCGCGACGTGAACACCGTCCCAACCATCGCGGAACAGGCTCCCGGCAAGGTGCGCGAATGCTGCCTGCGCGGTGAACCCGGCCATGAACCAGGCAATGTGCCCCAAAGCCGGCGACATGGGTCCGCGGACGTAGGCGATGAACAATGAGAACGGCACGAGATAAAGTCCAAGCGCGACAATCTGGATTTCCAGATAGCGTGATGGATCAAGGGCGTAGGGATCAACTACCCTAGCCCAGTCATGTGCGAATGGCGCGTCCGGTCCCAGCACCGCTGCCGCGCGGAATATCGCCAGCGCCGCCAGCGCCAGAGTCGCGAGGCGCAATACTATGGTGAGCGGACGTCCCGGTGTGGCCAAAGCCTCCTGGTGCATGACCAGAGCTGCGAAGCAGACCGGAACCAGCATGAAGATCAGGTTCAGCAATATCGATGGCTCGATCATCTCAGCGAACGGACCGACCACATTGCCGATCATGTAGTTGATCGTTGCCGTCATGATTGAGCCGACCCAGAACATGCCCAGCCGTTGCGGAACCTGGCGATGCGACAGATACCATGCCATGGCCAGGTAGAGTCCAAGCTGTGTCGTTCCGTCCCAAAGGTTGATGGCAAAGCCATGGCTCGTGGCCAGATAGGGTTCGCCCTTCTCGAAATAGAAATTCATCAGCGTGGTCCAGCCAAGGCGGGTAAAGGCGATGAACAGGTCGATCCAGGCGGTGAAGGTAAACACGGTGAAAAACACCAGATACCAGCGATACGGGTTACCCGGGTCATAGCGCCTGACCAGCAACCAGGGCACAATACCCGCGATCGCCATCGCCAGGGCGCCGACTAGCGCGACAAGCCCCGGATGGCTGGCCAGGACTGCATTTTTGCCCTGGACCAGGGGCACGATCCCGGCCGGAATTATCGCCAGGATCATAGTCCCGATCATTGCCTTGCCTAGCCGGCTGCCGGTTGCCGCGTCATGCACGCCCATGCCAGACGCTCGCTGCGCCTCCATCCCTGTTGTCATGCGCAAGCCTCCCCCAATCGTAGCTAGGTATCTCCAGCAACCCCCGCGTGGACCAGCGCCGCATCGACTGCCTTGCGCGCGGCCTCGTTGCATGCCACCAGCGGCAGGCGCAGTTCCTCGCCAAGCCAGTCATGGACCTTGCTGAGCGCATATTTGCACGGCCCGGGCGAAGCGTCCTCGAACATGGCATAGTGCAGCGGATAGAGCCGGTCGTTTAGCTCGCGCGCCTTTGCGTAGTCACCGGCAGCGCAGGCGGCCTGGAAATCCGCGCAGAGCCTGGGCGCCACGTTCGCCGTCACCGAAATGCAGCCGACCCCGCCCGCAGCCCAATGGGGCAGTGCCAGTTCATCGTCGCCCGACAGCTGGCAGAAGTCACCGTCTATGCCCATGCGGTGATCGGTGACCCGCGACAGGTCACCACTGGCATCCTTGATGCCGATAATCCGGCCTGGAAACCGGTTGGCGAGCTCGCAGACCGTCTCTGGCTTCAGATCGGTGACGGTGCGGCCCGGCACGTTGTAGAGCACGATGGGCAAGTCGTTGTGTTCGGCAAGGTAGGAGAAATGGGCGATCAGCCCTTCCTGGCTCGGACGATTATAGTAGGGAGCGACACAAAGCGCGGCCGCAGCTCCCGACTTGCGCGAGAAATTCATGTGCAGCAGGGCATTGCGCGTATCGTTCGAACCGCAGCCGGCGATGATCGGCACGCGGCCCGCAGCCTGCTCGATGCATACCTCGATCACGCGGTGATGTTCTGCGTTGGACAAGGTCGAAGCCTCGCCGGTCGTGCCGCAGGGCACCAGCGCTGACGATCCGTTCTCGATCTGCCAGTCAACCAGCCGCCGGAATGCCGCCTCGTCGAACGCTCCGTCGCGGAAAGGAGTCACCAGGGCGGGTATCGATCCGGAAAACATTGAATTTGCCTCTGCTCTTGTTCCAGTGACTCTTGTTCTAGTGACCAGCGCCGCTTATCGCGTGCACGGTCATAAACCCGGACATCCGTCGTTCAGCGCTTGATAAGGAGCCTTTGCCCAAAATGTCCAGCATGCTCAGAATTACTGCCGCTGCCCTGCTGGTCGCGAGTGCTGCGATTACCAGCCCCGCCATGGCTGCCGATGCGCAATGGGACGAGGCAAGGCTGGCATCCGCCGGACGCTCCGACCCGGCCGTGCGGCAGGCAATCGAGCAATGGAAAGTGCTCAGCGCCAATAACGCGCTGCCCTTCAGCCAATACTCCTGGTTGCTGCTCAATTACCCCGGTTTCCCGATGGAAGAGCGGATTCGCGGCTATGCCGAGGCCGCGCTGGAGCGTGAGACTGCCGAGCCGCGCGCCATCATTGCCTTTTTCGAGAGGTTCCCGCCGCTTACCAATCCGGGACGGGCCCGCCAGGCGCTCGCGCTGGCATCGCTTAACTATCCCGGTGCGCGCGAAGCGGCAGTGCGGGCATGGCGTGGCGGACCGATGAGCGAGACTGCCGAATCGGCGCTGCTCTTTCGCTATGGCGACCA
>JAURNJ010000242.1 GCA_030830245.1 Novosphingobium sp.
CAGGATCGTCCACGATGATCCAGCGCCAGCGGTTGAGGTTTGAACCGTTGGGCGCCTGCAAGGCTATCTCGAGGCATTCCTCGAGCACCTCGCGCGAAACCGGCCGAGTCACATCGAGCCGCTTGCGCACGGTGCGGGTGGTGGTCAGCACCTCGTCGACCGAAAGCCCCAATGTTGCGGAGTTTGTCATGGCCTTGCCTCCAGCAGCGTCTTTTCGAGAAATTCGAGCGCCCGGCGCGTGAATGCCTTCATGTTGTCGATGCGCACGTCGCTGTCGGTTTCGGTGACGAGCGTCGCCTCGATCCCGCCGGGACCGACCACGCCGACGCAGCTGCGCCCCGAAGCGACGCCCATCGGGTGCTTGCTGCTGCCAGCAGCGCCCGATTCGGCGATGCCCCAGTCGGCGCGAAAGTTGTCGCGGATCGCGCGGGCCTGCAGCGCGGCATAATCTTCGGTCGCCGAGCGCATTCCTGCGAAGGTTTCCTCGCCCAGCGCATAGAGCGCGTCGCGCGAGGCCTTCGAGTAGACCACCCCGCCCCCGACATAGAACGACAGCGCGCCCGGCACGGTGAGCAGCGAGGCGGAAATAAGCCCGCCGGTCGCGCCATCGGCCACCGCGATCTTCTCGCCGCGTTCGCGCAGCAATTCGGCGATGCGCGTCGCAATTTCGTTATATTCCTCCAGCATTCCTATCCCGCTTCCTCCACGATCCGGGCCCATTCGGCCTCGTCGATCACCTCGATGCCCAGTTCCGCGGCTCTCTTCAACTTCGATCCCGCGCCCGGTCCGGCAACCACCAAATCGGTCTTCGCGGAAACCGAACCGGCGGCCTTGGCGCCAAGCCGTTCGGCCTGCGCCTTGGCCTCGTCGCGGCTCATGGTTTCAAGCTTGCCGGTGAACACCACGATCTTGCCCGCCACCGCGCTGTCGCGGGTTTCGACGACATAGGGCGGCGGCGAGACTTCGCCGAGCAGGTCGTCCCACACCTGCCGGTTATGCTCCTCGTGGAAGAAATCGCCCAGCGCCTCGACCACGGCGGGGCCGATGCCGTCGATGGAGAGCAATTCTGCGGCGGCGTCTGTGTTGCCCGCCTGCACCGCTTCGGCGGCCTCTCGCAGCGCCGGCAAGGTGGCAAACTGCCGCATGAGGTCGCGCGCGGTGACGGCGCCGACATGCCGGATGCCAAGGCCGAACAGCAGCCGCGCAGCATCGGGAGCACGCTTGGCCTCGATAGCCTTCAACAGGTTATCCACAGACTTGTCCTGCCAGCCGTCGAGCGCGAGAATGTCCGCGCGCCGCTCCCTCAGCCGGAAGATGTCAACCGGGCTTTCCAGCCAGCCGCGCGCGAAGAAATCGGCAATGGTCTTGCTGCCCAGTCCTTCGATGTCGAGCGCGCCACGGCTGACAAAATGCTGCAAACGCTCGGTTCTCTGCGCCGGGCAGATCAATCCTCCGGTGCAGCGGACATCCACTTCGCCGTCTTCAGCCACGGCTTCGGAGCCACATCCACCAAATTCCACGGGGCAGTGATCGGGAAACAGATAGGGCGCGCGCTCCGCCTCGCGCGTCACGTTTTCCACAATCTGTGGAATAACGTCGCCCGCACGCTGGATCACTACCCGGTCGCCGGGCCGCACCCCCAGCCGGGCGATCTCGTCGCGGTTGTGCAGGGTGACATTGGTCACGGTCACGCCGCCGACCAGCACCGGCGCGAGCCTGCCCACCGGGGTCAGCTTGCCGGTGCGCCCGACCTGGATGTCGATGGCCTCCAGCGTAGTTTCGGCGCGCTCCGCCGGAAACTTGCGCGCGATCGCCCAGCGCGGCGCCTTGGCGACGAAACCCAGCCGCTGCTGCCAATCCAGCCGGTCCACCTTGTAGACCACGCCGTCAATCTCGTAGGCGAGCCCCTCGCGCATTTCGGCAAGCGCGCGATAGTGCGCCACCATTTCGTCGAGCGAGAGGCAGCGCACCAGCGCGGGCGAGACAGGCACGCCCCAGTCGAGCACCTGCTGCATCATGCCGAACTGGGTCTGGTGCGGAACCCCGCTTGCCGCAACCCAGCCGTGGGCGAGGAAACGCAGGGGCCGCTTCGCCGTCTCCTTTGCGTCCTTCTGGCGCAGCGATCCGGCGGCCGCGTTGCGAGGGTTGGCGAATTGGCGCACCTTGTCGGGATCGAAAGCCGCGCCCTTCGCATCTGCCTCGGCGCGGGCTTCTTCCATCAGCCGCTCGTTGAGCCCGGCGAAATCGTCCTTGGCCATGTAGACTTCGCCGCGAATCTCGAACACCGCAGGGGCTTCGCCATGCAGCAGTTGGGGTATCCCGGCGACATGCGCGACATTGGCGGTCACATCCTCGCCCACCTGCCCGTCGCCCCGGGTTGCCGCGCGCACCAAAACGCCATTTTCGTAGCGCAACGAGCAGGACAGTCCATCGATCTTGTCCTCGGCGGTGAAGGCCATGTCCTCGCCATCGCCCAGCGAGAGGAAACGCCGCACCCGCGCAACGAAATCAGCCAGTTCCTCGTCGGAAAAGGCATTGTCCAGGCTCATCATCCGAACTTCGTGCGTCACCTTGGAAAGCGGCGAGGCGGCGATTGCATGGCCGACCTTGCGACTTGGCGAATCGGCGCGGATCAGGTGCGGGAAAGCGGCTTCCAGTTCGGCATTGCGCCGCACCAGCGCATCGTACTCCGGGTCAGTGATCTCGGGCGAATCCTCGGCGTGATAGAGCGCGTCGTGCCGGGCGATGGCGCGGGCAAGGCGCATCAGCTCGTTGGCGGCTTCTGCTTCGGAAGGGTTCACCGTCACTCCCCGGCCCGCAAACGTGCCGCCCAGCGCGGTTCGGCCTTTTCCAGCAGCGCCAGTTGCCCCTCGGCAAGGCGGGCGGCGTGATCCTCGGGCGACAGGTCCTGCCTCATCAGGTCCATGTAGGTCCTCGTCCAGGCGCGATCCTTGAACACGCGATAGAGCAGGTCGTCGAGGTCATGAGTGCGGTGCTCGGACATGCAGGTTCCGCGCTCGAAGGAGGCGTAAACGTAATCGTTGCCCTGGCGATAGATGAAGTCACCCTCCCGGCTCGTCGGCAGCGACAGCGCAGGCAGCAGACGTTCGGGCAGGTCCATCCGCCGGGCTGCCTCGCCTTGCAGCGCGGGATCACCCTCGCGGAACAGGAAGACCGCCAGCCCGACATAGAACGCCGAGAGCCACAGCAGCGTGGCCGGACGAAGGCGCTCGGGAATGGCGCGAATCCCTATCACCAAGCCGCCGCCGAAGCCGAGGATGAAACAGGTCGCCATGAACACAAGCAATGTCGTCATAACACCCGCTCCAGCAACCGGTCGGCCTGGGCGCGGGCTTCCTCGGTGACTTCCGCGCCCGAAAGCATCCGCGCGATTTCCTGCCGCCGCTCGTCGTCGTCCAGCAGCGCCACCGAGGTGCGCGTCACCAGCCCCTCGCTGGACTTGGCGATGAGGTAATGCGCACAGCCGCGCGCTGCGACCTGTGGGCTGTGGGTAACGACCACAACCTGTCCTCCATCCGCGAGCCGCGCCAGCCGCTCGCCGATGGCCGATGCCACCGCCCCGCCCACGCCCCGGTCGATCTCGTCGAAGATCAGAGTGGCCGCGCCGCCTTCCTCGGCAAGCGCAACCTTGAGCGCGAGAATGAAGCGCGACAGCTCGCCGCCGCTAGCAATCTTGGCGAGTGGAGCGAAGTCCGCGCCCGGATTGGTAGCGATCAGGAACTCGACCGAATCCATCCCGTTCGCGCCCCATCGCTCCTCGGGCAATTGCGACACCACGGTGCGGAACCGTGCATCGCCGAGCCGGAGTGGTTCGAGCTCGCCCGTCACCGCCTTGTCGAGCAGCGTTGCAGCGCTTCTGCGGGCCGACTGCAGCGTCTTTGCCAGCTCGTTGTAGTGCTTTTGCGCGTGCTTTTCGGACTGTTCCAGCGCGGCGAGATGCTCCTCGCCGCCTTCGATCGCGTCGAGCTGCGAACGTAGGTCCCTGGCAACCGTGGGCAGGTCGGAAACCTCACAGCGGTGCTTGCGTGCGGCGGCGCGCAGATCGAACAGCCGAGTCTCGATCCGGTCCAGCTCCATGGGATCGTGAGTCAGCGCCAGGGCTGCCTTCTCGATGCGATCCTCCGCCTCGCTGGCCTCGATCACCGCGCGGTCGAGCGCGGCAAGTGCCTCCGCCAGCAGAGGATGTTCGCCCGCGATCCGGTCCAGCCGACGCGCTGCCGTCCGCAGGCTGGCAAGGGCCGAATCCGAACCGGCCCACAAGTGGCGCAGATCCTCCAGATCGCCCGAAAGCCGCTCACCCTTCTGCATATCCGCGCGCGCATTTGCGAGACCCGCCTCCTCATCCTCCAGCGGGGCGAGTGCTGTCAGTTCGGCAAGGTGGGCGAGCATCAGATCGCGATCCTCCTGCGCCGTCGCCACCTGTTCCCGCGCCTGCTCGAGCGCCTGGCGCGCTGCCTGCCAATCGCGCCAGGCCGCCGCGACTGCGGTCACGTCGGCACCGGCAAAGCGGTCGAGCAAGGTACGGTGCCCGGAAGGATTGACCAGCCCGCGGTCATCGTGCTGACCGTGAACCTCAACCAGCGCCCCAGCCATCGCCCGAAGCAAGGCTACGCCGACCGGCTGCTCGTTGACGAAAGCCTTGCTGCCCAGGCTATCGGACGAGACGCGAAGTTGGCGGCGCAGGATCAGCGGCTCTCCCGGTTCCGGCTCGGTCCCCGCTTGCTCCAGCAGCTCCGCGATCTGGGCGGGAAACCGCGCAAACTCGAAAGTGGCAGAAACGCTGGCGCTGTCTTCCCCGGCGCGCACCAGCCCGGCTTCGGCACGGTCGCCAAGCACCAGCCCCAGGGCATCGAGCAGGATCGACTTGCCCGCACCGGTCTCGCCGGTGAGCACGCCCAGCCCGCCCGCGAAATCGAGATCGAGCGCCTCGATCAAAACGATGTTGCGGATGGATAGGCGCGTCAGCATGGTCGCGCCGTTATCTAGCGAAGAGCGCGCCTTGCGTCACGCGCCGAACGCGGGGTTATCCAGCTTGAATTTGGCGGCTTCAGCTAGCCCGCGTTTCGGGCGCGTGCTTGTTCATCAGTTCAAATGAACGGGCATACCACACGCTGCCGGGATAGTTCCTGCCGAGCACCGCCGCCGCCTTGAGCGCTTCGGCAGGCACGCCGAGCGAGAGATAGCATTCCACCAGCCGGTACAGCGCTTCGGGAGCGTGGCTGGTGGTCTGGTAGCTGTCGATCACGTTGCGGAAGCGAGTGGTTGCCGCCAGCCACATGCCGCTGCGCTGATAATAGCGACCAATGTTCATTTCCTTGCCCGCAAGGTGATCGTTCACGAGGTCGAGCTTGAGGCGCGCGTCGCGCGCATACTTCGTATTGGGAAAGCGCCGCTCGACATCGGTCAGCGCCGTGCGCGCCTGCTCGAAGTTCATGCGGCCCGCGCTGATCGCCACCGCCATC